>JAFLCA010000011.1 GCA_017302875.1 Deltaproteobacteria bacterium | reverse complement strand
GGTCGATTCGTTTCGACACACCGATGCTTTACGCGATGGGCTTTGTCTTCTTGTTCATGGTGGCAGGAACGACTGGTATTTACTTGGCGACCGTAGCGATCGACGTGTTCTATCACGATACGTACTTCGTGGTTGCGCACTTCCACTACACGATTCAAGGCGGTGCCGTTATCGGACTTATGGCCGCTTTGCACTTCTGGTTCCCGAAGCTAACGGGCAAGATGTACAATGAAACTGTCGGCAAGATTACCTGGGTATTGGTATTTGTCGGATTCAATATGACCTTCTTGCCGCAGTTCGTGCTGGGTATGGAAGGCATGCCGCGTCGCTACTACGACTATCTGCCGCAGTTTGAGCCGATGCACTTCGCCTCCACCGTTGGAGCTTATGTGAATGCGCTCGGCTACTTCTCGGCGCTCATGAATCTTTTGATTTGCGCAATCTTTGTTAAGGCGAAAGCTCCGCGCAATCCATACGATTCCTTGTCGCTTGAGTGGCAGACCGCTTCTCCGCCCCCAACTGAAAATTTTGAAGAGACACCGGTCGTAACGGATTGGACGTATGGATACGGACAACCGGTAGAAGGTGGCGGACACTAGGATTTTTTGTACAGAAAGGCTTATGAGCGCTCACGAACACACAGCAACAGCAGAAGGCCCAATTGGACCGCCGCATGTGCATCATATGGATGCGCCGACCGCTTATGAAGCGGCCAAACTCGGCATGTGGTTGTTCCTGGCCACTGAAATTCTCCTTTTCGGCGGACTCTTCGCGGCATTCGCGATTTACCGTTGGTACTATTTGGCGGAATTCCACGCAGCCAGTCATCACCTCGACTGGAAGCTCGGCATGCTCAATACGATCGTGCTGATTGCCAGCAGCTTCACCGCCGCCTTGGCTGTGGATGCCGCGCAGCACGGCAACAACAAGCGCGTAACGAAGTGTCTCAGCTTCACGATCTTCTGCGCGTTTATCTTCCTTGTCATCAAGTACATCGAGTGGCACCACAAGTTTGAGATGGGGTACTTCCCGGGCCGCCCCGAATTTAATTCGTCTGATTTCAACGCCCACTATAAAACGTTCTTCGGTCTGTACTACTGCATGACCGGCTTGCATGCCTTGCACGTTATTTTTGGTATGGGAATTTTGACATGGGTGCTGACGAAATCAGTGAAGAATCGCTTCTCTCCTGATTACTACACCCCGGTCGAGGTTGGTGCCTTGTACTGGCACTTAGTTGACCTGATCTGGATCTACTTGTTCCCGCTTCTTTATCTGGTTGGATAGGACTTCGTATGTCGCATCATCACGCTCATGGGGAAAGCCACGCAAATCCGGGACACATCGTTCCGATGCGTATTTACGTGACTGTGTTTGTCACGCTCGTGGTTTTAACCTTCGTTACGGTATGGATCTCCCGCCACGATTTCGGAACTTTGAATATCGTTGTTGCCATGCTGGTGGCTTCCGTGAAGGCCATGTTGGTAGCGCTCTTCTTTATGCATTTGAAGTATGAGAAGCCAACCACCTGGTTGTATGCATTCTTCCCGATCCTTTTGTTGGGATTTTTGCTGGCTGGCGTCTTCATCGATAATCCGTACCGCACGGATCCGGACATCTACACGAACCTCAATCAGCCTCCCCCTCCTCCTGCTTCGATTCAGGGGCCGGCTGCGGTTGTGGTTGAGCACGGACACTAAGAAATGGGTGGCCGGGCAGCGCGCCCGATTTTTCTCTCCTGTGCCTTGTTGTTGCTTGCGACATCTTCCGCCGCAGCTGAAGTGTATTTAACGAAAGAACAGGCGCTAGCGGTCGCCCTTCCGCAAGGCTGCACTCCTCGCTACGACCCCAAAGACCTGTCGAGCGAACTTATCGAACGGCTCGAAGATGCTCGCTTAATGGGCGAGGAACAGAAGCAGGCGCACTTCTTCGTTTGCGAAGATGGTGCTAAGCCGCGTGGGTATGCTCTCATCGATTCCGAGATCGGCAAGCATCTTCCGATTACGTATGTTGTTGGCATCTCGGCAGAAGGAAGAGTCACGCGCGTCGAAATGATGGTTTTTCGCGAAGTGCGCGGCTGGGAAGCGCGTGAGCAGAAGTTTCTGCATCAATTTGAGGGCAAGGGTTCATCGGATAAGTTTAAGCTGGGTACCGAGATCGAGAATGTGACGGGTGCCACTATATCAGCCGCTTCGATGACCAAAGGGGTCAAGCGCGCTTTGCTGCTCTGGCAAGAATTTTATGGTAACAAGGGTTCATGAAAGAAGCGGCAATTCCGGGATATCGACTATCGCGTGCCCGTCGCAGCACTAAGGTGCTGATAACGATGGCTATGCTCGGGCTTTTGTTGGGTCTTATCAGCTCAGTTTCTTTGACCGTATCCCGTACGGGACTTAGTCCGCACTCCGTTCTTACGTATTATCGTGGGGAAGCTGAAGCGGGTGACGCCTTGGACGCGCTTACGAGCGCCGCAACCCCACGGCCCTTCGCTGAGCTTGTCGAGGTCACACATCTGCATATTCTGGGCGGTTCGATGCTGCTCTTCTTGTTGTGCCATCTTCTGTCGGTGTGCGACATCAAAGACGAGGTGCGTAGTTTTTTTTACGTGACCTCCTTTGTTTCTTTCCTTACTACGTTCGCGCTGCCGTGGTTCATAATTTATGTTCATCCTGCCTTTGCCTATCTTTTCGGTCCCGCCGTTGTAGTATTTTCGTCTAGCCTGCTAGCGCTCTGTCTCTTTCCCTTGCGAGAGATGTGGGGACGGCGTGCGGATCGCTCTGCCATATGGAACGAAGGTCGTTTATAACTTCATGCGCGCTTGGCGCGCTCAGCATGGCATTCCCGCGCGTATCAATGGCGTCCTCGGGCCGCTGGGATGAGTTTGCCCGCCCGCTGATGGGCACCTTTGTCAGTATTGCCGTATATGAAGAGCAGGAAGGCGCGGCGCGGCGGCATGCCGACGCGTGTTTTGACTATCTCGAAGGCTGTATAGCGCAGATTTCTAATTGGGATAGTTCCAGCGCGACTTGGGCAGCCAATGCGCAAAAGAACCTACAGCGGGCAGCTTCGTCTGAACTAGTGTTCTCATTGGCGCGCTCTGCGCGAGATATTCAGAAGCTTACCAAGGGGAAGTTTAATCCTTCCATTTTATCGTTGACGCGGCTGTGGCGAGAAGCGAAGTCGGCTAGCAGCCTCCCATCTACCACGGATTTGAAATATTGCCTGCGAGACGTAGAGCGTTCCGGTTTTGAGGTTAACGACCATCGTTTGCAACTCTTTGGTGCCAGCGGCTTGGAGTTCGATGGAATCGGAAAAGGGATGATCGCAGATCTAGGTGCGCAGTTTTTGAGATCGAAGGGCGTTTCCTTTGCGCGCATCGCGTGCAGCGGGGATATTCGTTTTTTGGGAGACACTGCGTGGCACGTTGAAGTGGAAGCTCCCGATGGCGGAGATCCGCTTGGCTCGTTGACGTTGCGAGGTGATGTCGCGATTGCCAGCTCAGGGGACTATCGAAACTGCTGGACGGTGAATGGGCAGCGCTATCACCACCTAATCGATCCAGCGACGGGACAACCTGGACGCGCTTGTCGGCAGACCACCGTGATTGCCTCAACCTGCATGCTGGCAGATGCGCTGGCAGTGGGGGCCTTTTTCCTTCCTCCCGAAAAGGCGATTGATTTACTTGATTCCTTGCCCATCAAAGGGGCTGTTGTTGTTTCTGCGGATAATAAGGTGTTTCTCGGACAAGTTGCTAAATTTTCACGGAATTTTTCCTTGACGAGGAGTTGAAAATAACTCCTAATGTGTCGGTATTGGCGCGTTATAGTAGTGGAATAGAATAGTTTTTGATTAACTTTTCAATTCAATATATAACCTGCTGTCTTTAAAGAATTCCTCATTCCCCTATAGAAAGCTGTCTTGCCAGGAGAAAGTACCATGAAAGGTGTCGTACGTTGCATTTCAAACCTTACCTGCGCCGTAATTTTTAGTGCTGTTGTCTCTTACGCAGGATCTGCGACAGCTCAAACTCACTGTAATATCTGTGGTCCTTACTCAAGCCAATGTCAGGGCACGGAAACTTACATCAATCTCGATGGCACGGGCTCAACCGGCGCCGGAGTGCTTTCTTATTTGTGGGGAACCGACTGTGCGGATGTCGATTTGTTGAATCCTACCTCGGCAACTCCAGTGTTGGTGTTGTACGGTCCGGGCAAGGGCAATGCCGCAAATTGCAAAGTATACTTAGAGATCAACGACAGTGGTGCGTGCGGATGCAGTGGAAACTGCTCTTGTATCGATCAATGTGAAACTACGGTAAACGTCGGAGCCTGCCAAGTTGACTGCGAAGGCACCATCAATGGAACCAAGGTTCTTGATCGTTGCGGAGTTTGCGGCGGAGACGGCATGTCCTGCTTGGGCTGCACCAACGTCGACATCACCCAAGATCAATTCGTACTGGACGGAAATACGCTTGAGTTGAAGAAGCTTGTAAATCACAAGAATAACGATGTGAAGAAACTTGCTCGCACTTCTCAGGATAAGGCTTTCGTAAAGGCTTCAAATAAGGAAGCAGATAAGCTTTACAAGCAGAGCTGGGCTTTGGCGTGGTCTATCCCAAGTATCTACACTTCATGCACCAACCAAGTGTTCTGCACGAGCACCAGCAATGAAGCAACTATCACTACTTTCGATAACTCGTCGACTGAGCTGAATAAGCTGCTTAAGGCGACTGTTAAGAAGCTGCGCAAGTTGCGTGGATATAAGGTGAAGGCTGATCAGAAAGCTCTCACGCAAGGAGATACGATTAATCAGCAGAACTTGACCATTTCGGCGAGTATCCCTGCTAACGTAAGTGCTTGTACGGCCCCGTAAAGGTAAGCCTCTAGGCCGATGAAAGGCGTCTCGCTGGAAACAGTGAGGCGCCTTTTTTGTTGCCATCTTTTCTCCACTTTCTGGGCCCTAAAATTGAGTAAGAACCGCCAAGTCTCTATACTGAGTCTTCATCAGATTCTATATGGGTAGAAGGTTTTGGCTGTAACCGCCTCTTGAGAGACGTGTTGTCTTTGAAGCGGCGGTTACCTTGCATGTAGGCAGGAACCTATTTTTGGTGTCTCCCGTGGAGATTTTATCGTGACAATCGCTCAACCCATTCAACGGCGGCAGTGGCGGCCCGACTCTGAAGTCGGAGATGCCATCTTCGATGCGGTGCTGCAGCCTCAGTTTGAGTCGTGGCTGTGGAGGGGGTGGATTTCGAAGACGGAGAGGGGCCCCTTTCCCGGACCCGGGAAGCATCCCGATGCCGGCAAGCCCTTCGCCGATCTCGATCCCGCGACGCTCAAGATCGTGGCGGGCAACTGCGAGGCGGTTCTGGGGCTCTTCGAGGCGCTTTCGCCCGAGGACCTCGACCTGATGCGTCAGATCGGCCAGGGCATTCTCGCCGAGCAACACCTCGGTGAGCAGATGCCGCCCGAGCTGATGCTCAAGGTGGCGCGAGTGCACCATTCGTTCTGGGTGCACAACCGCGAGATCGCTGGCGCGCAGTTCAACTGGAAGGCTCCCGCAAGCAAGGGCGAGCCGGGCTACTTGGATCACTGGGGACACTTCACCTGGGATCACGGTCTGCCTGACAATGCCAAGGAGGCCGACTTCGTGCAGGCTCGCGCGCACTGTCGCACGCTCGCCGCGCTCGACCAGGAGACGTTCGATCAGATCCGTGCCTGGGCTGCTCGGAACGCGAACATCTAGGCCAGGTGGTTCCTAAGGAATAAGCCGGCGACGTTGCGTTATCGCGTCGCCGGCTGTTCTTTCTTTTTTGGAATGTTGCCATATAGAATCTGATTTCTTTTTCCTCTGAAGAGGACCCCATGCATCAGCGTACCTCTCGTTCAACTCTATTGTTTAGCGTGTTACTGTCTGTGGCGACCGGGAACAATGTTGAGGCGCAGCCCTTGGCGGATGGTTCGTTCAGCGCAGATTCCAGAGCAGTTGCCGTAGCGACTCAGCCTGAGCCACTCTCAAATGAGCGTGTCACCGTGCGACCCAAGCCGCTTTCCGATCTTTTCTTCTCTCCGCAGAGCGGCTGGCAAACTTGCGACCGCGCCTCACAACCAGGTGCGACTGGCGTTGAGCGTTTAAGTCGTGTGGCCTATCAGAAATTTTACTGGGACCAGCTGGAGACTGCTCCCGGGCGCTACGACTTCAGTCTTATCGATAGTGCACTACAAGCGGCACAAGCCCAAAATCAGAAATTGGATTTGCGACCCGTTATGCCGTATGCCCCGGAGGAGGGGCCACCTAAGTTTTTGCGCGCTTCTGGCATGGCCGGTGAAATGGCGGTCTACGATGACGGTGAAAGCCGCCAGCAATTTTGGTTGCCGGATCTCAATGATGACGCTGTGCGAAAAATATTCATCGATCTGATTAAGGCGCTTGGTGCTCGCTATAATTCTGATCCGCGAGTCGGCATCGTCGACATTTCTATTTTCGGGTTATGGGGAGAGGGTCATCTTGGTGAAGTCTCAGGCGCCTTCGAGCCAATCTCAAAAGCATCTCAGAGCGCCTTTGCTGGGAAGTACGCGCTTACCGCAAATTCTCGGCGGGAGCTTCTAGACGCTTATTTTGAGGCCTTTCCGGATAAGCTGAAGGTTGCGCAGCTTACGGATGTTGAAGGATTAAAATACGCCATCTCACGCGGGGCTGGAATTCGCTTCGACTGTTTCGGTGGGTACTACATGGAGCACTCGGTGTATCTTCAGAATTTAAAAGCTGCCGATGCTATGGATGTTTGGAAGAAAGCGCCCGTAGTGGCTGAAATTTGCGGTACCTTGGGCAGTTGGAGCGCAAATTGGGGAAGCGGCGAGCGTCAGTATAACGAACAAGTGCTTCAGCAGATCTTTGATCGGGGAACAGACGTCTATCACCTAAGCGCGCTGAATGCGAAGAACGGTGAGCAGGGACAAATCCCTGAAAAGTTTAAACCAGCTTTCGAAAAGTTTTTAGGGACACTGGGTTTTCGCTTAGCACCAACCGAAGCCTCTTTTCCTGCGGTCATTGGAAAATCTGAAGTCTTGCCCGTTTCCTTGCAGGTCTCTAACGTTGGAAACGCCCCGTGCTACGATAAGAATTTGGTGTGGGCTTTTCAGATTCAAGATCAAATTGGAAAAGTACTTTCGACTTATATGAGTCCTCGTTCAATCGCCGGGGAATTGCCAGGGGCTTTCACGGTAGACGAAGCTATTCCCGTTAAGGATCTGCCTGCAGGAGCCTTCTCTGTGTGGGTCGGAGTGCTTGATCGAAGCCTGCCGGTCGCTTCTCAAGCTTCGACAGCGGCTCCGCTTGCGATCGAAGGGCAGCGCAACGGGTGGTATCTCTTGGATTCTTTTTCTAAAAAGTAGTCACCCTAAGAGATCGGGCTTAGTACGAGTAACTCTTGGAGGGTAAGCTGACCTCACGTTGTTCGAGCACTAAGGAGTCGAGGCTTTCTACCCTTTCAGTGCTTAGGTACACCACCTCGCCTGTTCGTTGCAGGGTTCCATGCGCAAGAATGCAGGCGCTGGAGACTATAATTTTATAATGGGCTTCAAACACTTCCGGGCGGATAATTAAATTCGATATACCTGTTTCATCTTCAAGCGTTATAAACACGACTCCTTTTGCCGTCCCCGGTCGCTGCCGCACAATTGCAATGCCTGCAACCGAGATGCGGCTGCGCGGGTGCGGCACTTGTAGTATTTTGAGTTGTTGCGCAGGAATGACGCCGCGTTGTTCAAGATGGGGGCGGATAAAGCCAATCGGGTGACCGCGCAAAGAAAGACCTGTCGCTTCATAATCCTGAAACATAACTTGCTGTTTGCTCATGAACGGGAGTTGCACCTGTTGTTGATGCAAGAATGGAAGCGTTAGATGATCCATGGGCAGCGGCTCCGGGGGGAGCGCGCGGATATGCCACAGAGCATCACGCGCACTAAGGCCAAGCGAGCGAAACGCGTCAGCTCGCGCTAAAGCTTGCAGAGAGGCTTTCCGTAAGCGATCTGTTTCTGAGCGCGCCATGTTCCAGAGTTTTTCTATCGAAGAAAAACTGCCATACGTTTTTACTGCGTTGGTGATAAGCGCGACTTGCGACTCTCTAAGCCCGCGTACTAGGCGCATGCCTAGGCGCAAAGAACCGCCTTCCATCGTGCAATCCCAGCAGCTTTTGTTCACGTCGATAGGCAGTACGTCTACTCCGTGGTTCTTGGCGTCCGTAATCAGTTGAGAGGGCTGGTAGAATCCCATCGGCTGACTGTTGATGAGGGCAGCGGCAAATTCAGCAGGGTAATGTAGCTTTAGCCAAGCTGAGGCATAGGCAATCAAAGCAAACGACGCGGCGTGCGACTCGGGAAAGCCGTACTCGCTAAAACCTTTAATCTGACTCATGCAGCTTTCGGCAAATTCGAGTGAATAGCCGTTGGCGGTCATGCCTGCGATAATTTTGCGATGAAATGTGGCCAGTTTATTTTTGTCGCGTTTCCAAGCTCCAATGGCTCGTCGCAATGCTTCGGCCTCGTCGGGGGTAAACTGCGCCAGTACAATTGCCAAGCGCATCGCCTGTTCTTGAAAAAGCGGTACGCCCAGAGTTTTTCCGAGAATGCTTTTGACTCGTTCGTCGGGATAGTGCGGCTCCTCGATGCCATGGCGGCGCTTAAGGTAGGGGTGCACCATATTGCCCTGAATGGGGCCGGGGCGGACGATAGCCACTTCGATGACGAGATCGTAGAAACAATTCGGCTTGAGGCGTGGCAGCATGGACATTTGCGCGCGCGATTCAATTTGGAATACGCCAATGGTATCCGCCTGGCAGATCATTTCGTAGACAGCCTTGTCTTCTGCCGGAATACTGAAGAATTCTACCTGTGCATCAGGGGAGCGTCGCACATTAACGAGCGCAAGGGCTTTGCGAACGCAGGTCAGCATGCCTAAGCCGAGAATATCAATCTTGAGCATGCCGAGCGCCTCGATGTCATCTTTGTCCCACTCGATAATGGTGCGATCTTCCATGGAGGCATTGAGAATCGGCACGGTTTCACAGAGCGGCTGCGCTGAGATGACAAAACCCCCGACGTGCTGGGAAAGATGGCGGGGGAAGCCCAGTACTTCATTGCTTAGTTCGATGGCTTTGAGAATGGTGGGATCCTGCGGGTCGAGGCCGATTTCTTTTAGGTCTTCACCGGGGATGCCGTACCCGGTCCAGCGATGAATGCACTTGGCAAGTTTATCGGCAATTTCTAAAGACAGACCGAGCGCTTTGGCCGTTTCGCGAATGGCGCTGCGATGACGATAGGAAACCACTTCGCAGGTCAGACCGGCGCGGTCGCGCCCGTATTTTTCATAAATGTACTGAATGACCTCTTCGCGGCGTTCGTGTTCGAAATCAATATCGATATCAGGCGGTTCTTGTCGTTCTTTGCTGACGAAGCGGGCAAAGAGTAAGTCGATTCTCGTGGGATCCACCGATGTGATGCCAAGGCAGTAGCACACAGCGGAATTTGCGGCTGCCCCGCGTCCCTGACAAAGAATTTCGCGTGAGCGCGCAAAAGCCACGATGTCGTAGCAGGTAAGAAAGTATTTCGCGTAGTTCAATTCCTTAATGAGCTGGAGTTCTTCCTCGATAAGCGCCTTTACTTTCTCCGAAATTCCTTCGGGAAAACGCTGCGAGGCGCCTTTCCAGGTAAGCTCGGTAAGGTACTGCAAGGGAGGCTTGTCACCTGGGCAGATCTCGTCCGGATATTCGTAGCGCAGCTGATCAAGCGAGAACCCCTGCGCCATCTCTTTAATTTCGATACTGCGTCGTAAGGCCTGCGGAGTATCGCGAAACAGGCGCGCCATCTCCTGCGCATCTTTGAGGAAGGCTTCGCTGTTTTGTTGTAAGAGAAATCCGGCCTGGGAAATAGTGCAGCCGTGCTTGATACAAGTGACCACATCTTGCAGCGCTTTTCGCTCGGGGCTGTGGTAGTGGATGTTGTTGCTTGCCACTACCGACACTTCCAGCCGGGCCGCAATTTGAAGCGCTGATTGAAGATGTTGCTGGCTTTGATTGCCGTAGGTTTTAACCAGCGCTAGGGACAGTAGATGCTTCTCGCGCAGGTTTTCTTTGATGCGACGACAGGCCGCTAGAAAATTTACCTCTTCACTGGGGTGTATGCGTTTTGCATGATGGAGAAATGCCGGTGGAACAAGAATGAGCGCCAGGTCATCGCTATGGGCAAGGAAGTCATCAAGAGTTAAAAAGCATTGACCTTTTGGCGCGCGCCGATTGCCTATCGTGAGCAAGCGGCACAGTCTGCCGTAGGCGCTGCGATTGAGTGGGTACACTAGAATTGAAAGAAGAGAAGTGAGCGAGTGCTCTTTAATTTCGGCTTCATACTGGAGCGCCAGGCGACAGCCCAGCAAAAAGGGAATCTTACATTCTTTGGCAACGGTATGCGCGCGCACTGCCCCGGCCAGCGTATTGCAATCAGTGAGACCGATAGCGCTAAGGCCTAAGTGCGCAGCTTGTTGTACGAGTTCTTCGGGCTGACTTGCTCCACACAAAAAAGAGAAGGTGCTACTTACGAAAAGTTCAGCATATTCGGGAATGCCGGAGCGTTTGCGCGGCGCTCCCTGAAAAGAAAGGCGCGGGCGAATTTTAGTGTATTCTTTCTCGGGCATGGATCTGCCTCATCCCCATAGCCCCTGCACGAACCACTGCATGTTGCGTCGGTCACGAAATACCCACAGCCAGCGTCCCAGATGATCTTGTACTTTAAAGTACTCGCGCTCATGTTCCTGTGCGCCGCTGTGCAGATGCCACCATTCAGGTGAGATTCGTTCGGGACCACTGGCCTGCAAAATACCAAGCTCTTTGCCTTTCCAGCGCAGTCGTACCGGCGGCCTGTCAGGAAGCATGGAGAGCGCCGTGATGAGCTCCGGGCGTCGCAGGAGGTAGGGCGGACGTCCGAGGCTTAAGGCTTGAGGTTGTGCTGCGGCCTGGCGTTCTTCTTGAGCATAGCGCGCTGGCAAGGCTCGATATGCAAACGATCGTTCGGGGATATGCGAGTCTTGAAATTGAACCAGACTGACGCGTTCTTTTCCGAGGCGGGTGATGAGGCTATTTAAGAATTCATGTCCAGATTGCACAAGGAAATGCAGATCCGTGGGGCTCAAGAAATCCGATTGCTGCTCATGCGCACGTTCTACGTCATAGGCCACTACCAGCAGCGCGTGTACTCCGCCTGGAATAACAAGATTACTTAGGAGGGGATCGAGAACCGAGGCGATGTGTTGAAAGTTTTTGGTCGTTGTATTGAGAGAAACCTGTTTGCTGCGCTGAAAGGGGAGTGATTCTTGATCGCGTCCTTCTACGATGATGGTAAAGCACCCGGCTTTTTTACGTTTCGCTGCCAATTCTTTGAACATTTGTTGAAAGAGATAAAGCGTCGCCACTTTAATCGTTTCGTGCTGTATCAAAGGTTCTTCAAAGCGGCGTAGTGCGCGGATGAGCTCCGGCGCTTGTACGGCCTCGAAGTTTTCTTGCAGCGTTCCACAGGCTTGATCGAGACGCTCTAAGAGTTTCGTTCCGAAGCGAATGCCTAGCTGACGTGAAGGAAGGCGCAGAAGCGACGCAATGGCATGAATGCCGAGTGCGTGTAGGGCAGTCACGCTTTCTGCGGGGAGACGCAGCGCCTCGACGGGCAGATCGGCGATAGCTTCGCGAATAGATTTTCCGGTCGGCACGATTTGTATTACATCTGATCCGAAGCGCGAGAGCGCCCAAGCGGCTCCTATCGTAGGGGCCACGGCGATTCGTGCCTGAATCGAAAGCTTGGCGAAACGTGCTGAAATTTTTTCGGCCAAGAGCCGCTCGCTGCCATGGAGCTTCTCGGTGCCACTAATATCAAGCAGGATGCCGCTCAAAAGGCCATCTGCGCTCTCGAGAGATTTGTTCTTATTGGCACGTAAAAGCTCGCTATCAAGACTTACCAAAGGAGAAAATTGCAGCGCTCGTACAGCCAATTTCTGCAAAGCGCTAAAATTCTTGTGCGGATCGAAAGGGAGAACAAGGGCAGTCGGGCAAAGTGCCTTAGCGAGTGGCAGGGGCATGCCTTGCCGCACTCCTTGACGCTGAGCTTGCAGGCAGCAGCGTCTAACGAGAAGCTGATTGGCGCTCTTGCTGACGAGCAGGATGGCTGCGTGAGCTTGGGGATTTTGTGTTTTCCGCAACTGGATCTGGGCTAGATTGACGGCCCAGTAGGGAAGATAAATGCAAAGATAGCGTTTGCTGGTTGGGTTCATAAGCACAAAGTCCTTCTCTCAGTTCGACAACCCAGGAGTTGAGTTTTGGCTGCGCTCCCTTGCATTTCAAAAGTTCTAATTGCAGGCAAGGGAAAGACGAGGCCGAGATGGCAGGCTGGATACGCCAGCGTGAAGCGGCAGCGCTGGGAGTGCGCAGTCCTTTCTCGTCTCGTATGAGCAGACCCAGCGCTCCGCTCTGTCGCGCTGCTAAGGAAAATTTTCTGCTGGTCGCAAAGGATAGTTTCTTGCAATCCGCAACAACGGCCGCTACGACGGGAGAGCGCAAAGCCAGTTCAATCGCCCATAGTTTTAGTTTCTCTTGCGGCGGATCGATAAACAGACAATGTGAGAGCAAACTCTTTGATGAAGAGGAGCTGCCTTCTTGAAAGGTGACATACATAGTTTGCTCAAGAAGGTAGGGAGTGGGCCAGATATCGCGTCCTATCCAAACAACAAACTTTTTTGCGGAGCCCTGCGTTCTGCCGTCTTCCGTATGCGATAGTGTTTTTCGAAGTACGTTGCCGGCTAGTAAGGCTAAAATGCTGCAGGGAGAAAGATCCTCAGTCGCGGCCCACTCATGCACGGCGGCACTGGGCAGTCCTCCTAAGGGAAGCTGAGAGTCGATAGAATCAATTCCGAATTGTGCTGCGGGACGAGAGAGCGGGGCGGGGCATTGGGGGATGCTAATGCCTTGAGAAGGGCTCTGCGGGGGCTGAAGAGAAGGGGCTGGCTCTTCGGCTAGCCACACGAGACCATTCTTAAAAAAACCTTCCAACGCAGCCATAATGCACAGCATAGGTATAATAAAATTGATGCGTTATATTGCTGGCAGCTATACTTCTAGTATATTTCTATATAATAGAAGTATACTAGAAGTGAATGCAGCGAAAGTCAATCCGTTCGTGCGGAGCTTGCGTAGAAGAGGCGCGGGAATGACCGGAGAATGCTAGCGAAGAACTTTTTGAGCTAAGCCGAGTAGGTCGATGCGTAAATCAGAGATGGGCGTAGGAAGGCCGGGCAACTGTCGAGATAATTTTTGAAGCACAGTTCGAAATACTCCTAGGAGCTCAGTCTTTTGCGCTTCGGTAGCGCTCGGGAGGCGCCTCGATAAAACTTCCAATTTTCCTTTTAGATCCCCCAAGGCGTCGATTTGCACCGTATCGGCAACTCTACCTGAGTCATTAGTCGCCAAGGGAAGAACCTGTTCAAGCGGCTTCATGGAAAGCACACAGGAACGAACCTCGGGAGAAAGGGCGTCCAGTTGCGCGTCCAGTCTTTGGAACTTCAGCAGAACGCGCGGATCGTATTCGCGCAAAAATCCTGGTCTATCATCACGAATAAAGACCGCATTGGGAGGAGGGCTGCTTTCGGGGGTCAAGCGATATGCCAGAGCTTTCAAGCACTTCAAAGAAATCTCTCGAATCTGTGGAGAGGAGGGATGGGAGCTGAGCCGCAATACGGCATCGATAACATCCTTGCCTACTAATTCTCCCGGCGCCGGGTCTGCTTCCAGGCTGGAAAGTTCTTGCTCTGCGGCGCTGCCGGCAGCGACTGGATCGAGCGGCTGTTGCGGAAAGTGCAATAAGGGCGCGAAGAAACTCGGGCCGAGCTTTGCGCCGGTATCTAATAGGTATCTATAAGTCCACATTACCATCAGTAAGGGAGGGACCGGGCCGGGTTCTCTGCTGGGAACTGCCATGCTAAGGCAACGATGAAAATACGGCATGGCTTGACCGTTAAACTGGGCCAGCACGCCGAAGTACAGGGAGAATTCTTCGCTATGTTTAAGACGGGCTCCCGAGCGAGCATCCGCGCGAGAATCTGTGCTGCATGCGCGTATCAAGTTCTCGCAAGCGCCCCACAAAGCCTGCATGCATTCGCGGCGTACCGCGCGCATTGTTTTTAAATCCGGATAGGGCGGAGTAAGCGGAAATAGCGCATTTCCGATGTCACTTTCAGCAGCGAAGTCTCGCAGTCCCGTAAGAGACTGCTGGCGCAGGAGCGGTGAGTGTAGAGTCTTCAAGAGAACGGAAACATCGAGCGTGCGACGAGCTAAATCGCAGGAAGCGGCTAACACGGCTTTCTTCAGAAGATCCACGCTCGAAACGTCCCTAGCCGAATCTGATTGAGCCCCGAACTCCTGCACGATCCTTGCGCGTTGCTGCATCGGAGAAATGCCATCGACATCTAGAACTGCGTGAATGCGTTCTAGATGTTGCACCGCTGAAAAAAGAGTCTTTTGATTAATCGCACGGATGCGTTCTTCGAGTGAAACCGGGATTTCTGGAGATGTCCTCTTGAGCCGATCGAAATCCGCAAAGAAGGGGCGCGTCCAGCTCTTGAGAACAGCTACTGCCGTTGGGAAATCTGTGCCTTCGACAACGAATTGACCTATGGCGGCCTCGATCAATTCGCGCGCCGGCGTTCCGACTGCGGAATGAAACTCTTCGGAAGTGGGTGGGTGCTGTAGGTGTTCGAATAGCGCGTTCACGTTGGAGTGGAGCTTTGCCAGAACCAATTCCTCGCGAACGACAGAGGTCGGGGTGACATCCAGAAATTCTTGACGTGCAAATGTGCTTGAGATGGGGATCGATCCAGCAGAGCCCCGTTCTGCGCGCGCAAGTGTAGGATCGGGGGCGCTATGCTCCGTTGCCGGGGGCTGCGCCGGACGATTTTCCGGCACGCCTATAGGATCGAGTCCGAATGACATCAGAATTTCAAGTGCACGTAGTTAGAGATAAAAACCCTAGCGAAGCTAAGGCTTAGAGGTTCAACAACAAGTAGCAAGTCTGACTCTTGCAACGAGTCTATCATACGATCGGGGCTTAACAAACGCAGGGCGTACCTGACCTAATGGCGCTTAGGTATTGAGCTTTTTGCGGGTTTTTAGAAGCCTCGAAAAGAAAAATCCTGCAATTTAATACGCTCGAGGTGTATTTGATTCGTGAAGCTCGAGTACAAGAGAAACGCGGTCAGGCAGGGCTGGTTTTTCGCCCACTCGGGTTCATACAGTGGGGCGCTGATGTAGCCGCTCTGAAAGTATGGCTCAAGGGTGATGACATCTCCGAGCGTCAAGCGACCAGAGAATAGGTAGCGCGGGTACTCAGTTTTTCCGGCTTGAATTGCTTTAAGTAGAAAAGTTTCGAGCAGCACCAAGCCTTCGAGATACACCACATCCTTCGTGCATACGAGTCGTCCGCGCACATCTCCGCCGCGAAAGACGCGCATGGCTGAGTGAAAGCTTTCAATCTCATTCTGGCCCGCATCGAGGAAGAATTTGAAGATCTCGATGAAGTCTGCTCCCTGCATGGCGAGATGAACTGCTTTCACGCGCAACGCAATTCGGCGTAGACGACTCAGATCGATTGAGCCGGTAATCAGCTCGGCAAAAAGTGCCAATCCTTCCTGCGTACGTGTCGTACGAGGAGAGCCTAGTCCCATCGATTTTAGAAAGGGCTGCTCGCGTCCGTTCAGCATCGTGAGTGTATGCACGAAAGCCTCGTGGTGAATCAGCTGCGGAATATCCATCCAGGAAAAAGAAGTTGCTCCGCGAATTCGTATCTTACGTGCGCCGGCAGCTGCTTTCGAGGCGAGGCTCGGATCGATCACGATTTCAACCGGATGGTTCTTGAAAAAGGGGACCACCTTGTCGCGCAATTCTTGAGCAACCGTCGAAGGCAGTACGCAGTAGGCTTCTTCCGGAATCTTTGTCGACTTGATGAAGTCGCAGGTGGCGTCGATGAAATGCTCCGCTGCTTGCAAGACGGTTACACCAGAAGGCCCGATTGTCTGGGAAGGATCGCCATACAGTTGTGACGAGAGTTCCGTGAAGGAGGGACCTCCCATTCCTTCGAGCATGGCTGCCGCCACTACATAGCTTTCTGCCGTACTGGCAATGTACGCGCCGAGCGGGTGTTCTCGATCGCAGCCGCGAATCAACTCTTTGAGGGCCTCGCTCTTTTTGCTGAAGTCTAAACCCTGATAGCGCACCTCGGGGAGTTGCGGGGATTTGGCAGCCCAAGAGGCCAGGAACTTTTGGCACAAATCAGCAGGCCAGGAAAGATTGCTCAGAATTTTGATGGATTTTGCCGTGTCGACCAGCTGCGCATCGAGTGCGCTAAAAGAAGCAAGCCGATCGGATGAGTCTGTCATGATGCTTGCAGCACTACTGTTTTTTCAATGAATTCAATTATCGCACGCGCCACGTTTACGTTTGTTGCGCCCTCGATTCCTTCAAGCCCCGGTGAGGAGTTGAGCTCCATAATCTTGGGCCCGTCATTGCTTTCCAGAATATCTACTCCGGCCACGGAGAGACCCATAATTTCCGCTGCGCGAATTGCCGCCGTTTCGTACGCGGGCTCAAGAATTACTTTTTCTACCTGCCCACCACGATGGAAGTTGCTGCGGAACTCGCCATTGCGCGCGCTGCGTCGCATGGCTGCAACTACTTTGCCGCCGACGACGAATGCGCGAATATCCTTGCCCTTGGACTCGGTAATGAATTTTTGCAGAATAACGTGTTGCCGATTGACCTGCATCGTTTCAAATATCGCCTCAGCTCCCTTGACCGATTCGGCGAGCATTACTCCGATACCCTGTGTGCCTTCGATGACCTTGATGATCACAGGGGGCCCACCCAAACGCTCGATAGCAGGAGCAATGTCTTGGGCGCTCAGAACAAAGGCCGAAGCGGGAGTGTCGATCCCTTGGCCATTGAGAAGCTGCATCGTGAGGAGTTTATCGCGAGCCATGGCGATGGAGCGGGAGGAATTCAAAGAGAAGGTGCCGCATTCTTCGAAGTGACGCACGAAAGCCTGCCCGATTGCATCACTGGCTGCCCCGAAACGCGGAATGACGGCATCGCAGGGCGGCAGCGGCTTACCTCGCAATAGAATTCTCCTTCCTTCACGAGCGCATTCTAGGGAGAGTTGGAAGGCTTCAAGAACCTTTACCGAGTGCTTACGGTCAAGTGCGGCTTGGCGTATCCTGCGTAAGCTGTAGGTTCCCGGAACGAAGGAGATGATGGAAATTTTCATAGACTCTTCTAAGTATAGCAACTTTCGGTATATTTTCGAAATCGATGAATCCTCCCGATATTGAAGAAGGCAAAATCCATAAACGTTTGACGCCGTCGCTACGTGCTGCGAACGGCGACGGTATGGCTTGGGCCTGCATGGTTGGTGCCGGTGAAACCTATCTCAATATCTTCGGCATTTTTCTAAAAGCGACCTCGGTGCAACTTGGATTGCTGGCAACCTTGCCGCAATTCCTGGGAGCGATATCCCAAATGGTTGGCGTGTGGGCGATGAGCTTCTTTGCAAGCCGCCGTCACATCATCACGCGCTTTGTCACCTTGAATGCGTTTGTGTGGGTGCCTGTGGCACTCTTGCCCTTCATCTTTGAGAAGGGCGCGTCGACCGTGTGGATTTTGATTGCGCTGGCCTCACTTTACTTCGTGACCTCCAACTTCACCAATCCAATCTGGAACAGTTTGATTGGGGACTTGGTTCCCGCGCATATCCGCGGCCGCTACTTCGGATATCGCAATCGTCTACTTGGTTTTTCAACTTTCATCACCATACTGCTGTGCGGACAGATGCTCGATGTAAGCCAACGCTATGGGGATGCGCGCTTGGGTTTTCTTGGCGTATTCCTGATCGCCTTCTTGAGCAGGCTTCTGTGCGTATACTTTCTGCAGGGGTATGAGGATCCGCCCTACCACGTGAAGCACGAGCACCACTTTACGTTCTGGCAGTTCATTCGTCGATCGCCGAAGTCGAACTTTGCGCGCTTCGTTTATTTCAATTCGCTGATGAACTTCGGCGTGAATATCGCCACGCCCTTCTTCGCGGTTTACATGCTGCGTGATCTGCACTTTTCCTACATTGAGCTGACCGTCATCACGGCCACCAATACAATCACGCAGTTTCTCACCATGCAGTACTGGGGCAAGATTAGCGATCAGTTCGGCAACAAGAAAATCCTCAATATTTGCGGGTATGGGGTGGCATTGAGCCCCTTAATGTGGGTGTTCGGAAGCAGCCTTTGGTACCTCCTACTGATACAGGTGTATGCCGGGTTTGTATGGGCGGGGTTCAACTTGGCAGCGGCGAATTTTATGTTCGACGCGGTTACTCCGCCAAAGCGCGCGCGCTGCGTCGCATATCAGGCCATGGTCAATGGAGCCTTTGTGCTGGTTGGTTCATTGCTTGGGGGGTATCTGGGCGATCATTTACCGGCCAGCGTTACGTTTGCGGGATTTCAATGGACTCCTCCCTCAGGACTAGTTTTTGTGTTCGTCATTTCGGGGCTGGTGCGCGTTTTTGCGTCGCTGCTTCTTTTGCCGCAGTTTTCTGAGGTGCGCAGTGTAGAGCGCATCGATCATCGCGAGCTGATCTTCCGCATTACGAACATTGCTTCAATAGCTGGGGTGACTTTTTCGATCCTGCCCGGCACTCGACGTCGCCGTCCGACCAAAAAAGAATAGGTACGCTTACTGGTTTGCTTGGATTGCAGCTAGGAAGCGCTGCCGTATTTCTTCGCGCCGCGCCTCGAGTGACATTTCGTCCATCGGCATGTCCATAGTGGTATCGACGCTCTGCTGAAAGTCAGTCGGCGCATCGAAATGCTCGAAGTGTACCGTGCGCAAAGGCTCCGCCGGCGGTTGAAAGTGTACGGCCGCGCGCTGACGTTGCAGTACTTCATCGGGCGTTGTGAAGGAAAGCACGATAGCGTCCTTCAGATCTGCATCATAGCCATCGAGTACAAGTAATTTCTTAGCCGAAGCTGCCCGCTCGGCAGGTGGATTGCTCTGGGTAAGGTTCAGCGTTTGCCCCGCAGACGACGATACAGACGGGGAACCATCAGTGTTGGATGTGACTCCACTCGAAATGCTAATTGGAGCAGTCGGGGACGCTACCTGAAATGATTGAGTCTGAGAAAAGTATAGAGCGCTCAAGCCAACCGAAGTTAGAATTACGACGCTATATCCAAAGAGCCGCGAATCCATAAACTTTTGGTAGAGCGTTGCGGTGATATGTTTTACGGGCTCTTGCTTAAGCGCCTTTAGATCGAAGGCGGCAGATTCGCGTCGCACGCGCGCCACGAAATCCAAATTCTCAGCGCTATCTGCGCCGAAACCAATCGTACGCTTACGCGGACGCTCAAGCTGCACTCGCGAGATGTGCTCGTTCTCGATCCAGCACTCCGGGCGTGAGGTAATTTTCACTACCACTACGATGGCTTTTCTTTCCCAGGCAAAGCGAGCCAGGGTGTCGGCGGCCTTTTCGCGCCAAGCTTCGGGCAGTATCTCGAACGGCTCGTACAGTACGCAGACGTGATTCGGATCGGCTGTTGCCGCGAGAATTCTCAGCAGGCGTTCTTGCGCGGGGCTGAGTGCTTTGCAAGCTGCATCGGCCAAGCCGCCTAAACCAAAAGAAAGTAGCGACGCTTCGATGTTGTGCGCTTCGATACCGCTCTCAAGTAGAACTTTCTTTAGCGTGTCGTTGCCGCGTTCTGTGGCATAGGCTTCTCCAAAGCCAATGAAAAAGTGCTTGGCAGGGGAGAAGGCCTGACCATCCAGGAGCACGCTGACGCGTTCGGCGGTTTTCCAACCAGCCAGTGCTGAGCGGTACAAATCAAACTCAGGTTCCGAATTGGCTCGGAATACGGTGACGCGCCCGGCTAAGCAGGTAATCTTTCTGGTTACCTCTCCCTCAGGTGAGAGGCGACTTATGTCTAATCGTTCAAGCGACATAGAGTAAGGGGTGGTTCATGCACAAAACGTTGTCTCGCATTGTCCCTACTGGCTCAGCTTCCTGCATCTTTGCAAGCTAATCGGGAGTCTAATCTAGGATGCGAGGTTGTCTTTAAACGAGTCATGAATGCGTAGCGCAGCAGTTTTAACGAGTTTTCTAAGAAAAGCCGGGGCTTATTGCGCCTTGAGCCTCGTTTTTTTATGCCTTCCCGCTCAGGCGCAGTTCGTAAGAATGGGTCCGCTGGTGAATGCGGGCACTGATCTGCACACCTTAATTGTTGCTACTGAAGGAGAGTTTCCGAATACCGGGCTCTTTGTGGCGTACCAAGATGAACCCTTCGAAGTGCAGGCCGTGCACCCTGCTCAACTTGATTCAGCCAAAGCTCGCAGCTTCTTTCTCGTCTTCAATCGAAAAACCAATACCTATTCCGAATTGAAATTGCAGAACGGAAAAACGTACGCGATTCGTCCGGGCGGAAGTTTTTCGATTACCCTCACTTCGGCTGCGGGCGCAGGAGAGAGTACGCGCGTATCGGTGGCGAACACCGCGAATCCGTACTGCTCAATCGTGATTTCGCGTGGAAAACTCCCCAGTATTCTCGGCTATGTCGGAACGCAGGAAATGATCAGCATCGCGCGTAACGATAAGGCAGTTGCATTACTCGAAGCCAATCAGATGTTGGCAAGCGAAGAATATAAAAATGTAATTTTTGATTTCACATTGGAAAAAAATGGAGATCTCTATCTGAAGGGCAAGCCTTTTGAGGGAGACAGCATCGGCATTGCCGTTCCGACCGAGAATCCATGTTTGCGAGACGGCGCAGTGTGGCTGGAAGAGTCAACGATTCCGCCTGCGCTTGGGAAAGATGAAACTTTGGCCAGCTTGATCGCCAAAACACCTTCATTACAGCGCAGCTCTGATGATTTCCTAATCTCGAACATATCGAAGGACTTCCTCTCCGCGTTGGATTTCAAGAGCGGTGAATTTGGAGTTCTCAAGCTTAAATCAACCATCGGCTCGAAGAATTATTGCGTCTTTAGCAAGGTTCAAGGGCAATAAGTCAGATTTATATTCCACCGCCCCAGCGGACGTAATATCCTGCGCGTGCCATGACACTTTTCTCTATCATACTCCAAGCTTGGCTTATCGTAGCTGTGATCATGGCAGTACTGTGGGTCGTGCAGCTATGGCGTGAAGAAGCCGACATCGTCGATGTAGGCTGGACCGCTAGCTTGGGGCTTCTCGCAATTTATTATGCGCTGCACTGTGACGGTCTTTTCTCGCGTCGCATGCTTGTGGCGATGCTGGTTGTGGTTTGGTCATATCGTTTGGCCTCTTACCTCTTTCGAACGCGCGTGCTCGTGCCGGGGGAAGAGGGGCGCTATGTGACTCTGCGGGAAACGTGGGGAGAAAAGGCACAACGCAACTTTTTCTTTTTCTTCCAAGCGCAGGCTGTTGCGGCAATTTTATTCTCGCTGCCCTTTTTTGTACTGATGCTGAATGACAATCCAGGATTTAGTATCTGGGAAATGTTGGCCATGCTGCTGTGGGTTGCCGCTATCACCGGAGAGGCAATCGCGGATCGGCAGTTGAATGCGTTTCGCCGTAACCCCGACAATGCTGGCAAAACATGTCGCGAAGGACTCTGGAAGTATTCACGTCATCCAAATTATTTTTTTGAGTGGATGCATTGGTGGACGTATGTGCTGATGGGCATCGGCATCTCCTACGGATGGGTCACCCTGATAGGCCCCATCCTCATGCTTTATTTGTTCTTAAAGGTAACAGGCATTCCGCCCACTGAAGCGCGAGCGCTCAAGACGCGTGGCGATGACTATCGAGATTATCAGGCTACTACGAGTGCTTTCTTTCCGTGGTTTCCGCGCAAGGTTGCGATTGAGAAACGCTGACCGCGCGCTTTGTCAGACTAGGCCTTCCAAACGTTCTCAAAGTAGTCCCGGCAATTATCGGCGAAAGACTTTGAAGAAATCAGGAAACTTGTTTGAGTTTCTTCCCAAGGCACAATGATAACTTTGTTTTTACAAATACTCATGTTGTTCAAGGTCGGAAACTGCACGAAGCGAATGTTGCTGTGGGGCCAGTCGTTCTCTACGAATTTCTTACGCATACTTTCATGCGCTATCCCACGTAGCTTTAATCCACGTTCTACGCGCATGTAGGTGTACTCTCGGTAGAATGCATACACGGCTTGTTCATACTCTTTGTTCGGGCAGGCAAAGCCAAAGAATAAGAAATCATCACCGGGTGTGGTGTCTTCGATAAGCTTGAAGCACATGTTCTTGAGGCCATTCATGCCCTCGTAGATTTCTGCTTCGGGCACCTGGCTTTTATTTTGCAAACTTTGCAACGAAGGAACGAGCCTCTCCAGGCGCTGACGGCGATTGTCGAGAAGTTTCAGCAAAAAATCCGGTGGAGCTGCTTGATAGACTTTCATCTTGCCGCGCCGAATGTAAGAGACAATGCCCTGAGCAGCCAGGCGTCCAAGCGTGAGGTGCATTACGGAATTCTGAACGCCTGTGGATTTAATGAGCAGCCCAGCCTTGGCGGGCCCGAATTCAAGTAAGGCTAGATAAATCTTCACTTCCGTGGCGGAGAGACCCAAAGAAAGAAGCGGCTCAGTATCGATTATTTCATGCATATCAATAGGTTGTCACATTACGCTCCATATTTGGAGACTAAATTTGAGTACCTTCGAAAGAGGCCTACTATAAGGCTCGGCAATAATCTCCTCACGAGGCGTAGAGCTATGACGAAGTGTTTTCATCTAGGAATTGCTGCTTTCTTCCTTCTTGTAGGCGTTTCTCCTCTCCCGATTCGAGCAGAAGAACCAGGGCCGAGCGCCCCTCGAGGAGCATTGCAGACGGCTGCTTTCCTTCCTTTTACTGGAAGCGCTGCGGAGCAGGGCGAGTGGATTCGAGCAGGTCTCGAGCTTGGCCGCGACAAGGCTTTGTCCGCTCTGGGAGTGTCGATCGAAATTCAGTATGAGGACACGGTTGCCGATCCAAAAACGGCGATGAGCGCCTATCAAGGTTTGCGTTCGCGAGATGATTTCAAGATCGCTTTTTCCTATGGCTCGGGCGTCGGCATTGCGCTCACCGCGCCAGTCAATCGCGACAAGGTAATTCAGATTGGTCTGGCAACGGCAAGCCCAGCATATCGCACGCCAGATGATTACACTTTTCGAAATTTTCCTTCAGCAGAATTAGAGAGCGCTTTTCTTGTGAGTAAGACGCTCAATGATCTGCATGGCAAGGAGATTGGGATTGTCAAAATTGATAATGACTTTGGCGTCGGTGCGGCGAAATCTTTTCGTGCCGAGTACGAAAAACAGGGCGGGCGGGTATTGTTCGAAGAATCTATTGAGCCCGGTTCGACCGACTTCAAGAGTTTGGTGACAAGGCTGCGACAGTATAATGCCCGATATATTTATATTGCTGCATACCCGAGTGAGGGGGCGCAGTTCTTGAAGCAAGCCCGGCAACTTGGGATGTCTGCGCAATTTATCGCCTCGGTTGCGATACTTGGGGCAAAAAACTTTCAAGATTTGGCCGGCAGCGGTGCTGAGGGTTTGCTAATTTCAACCTCGACGCCAGTTTTTTTAGCGAGCAAGGAGCCGAGCGTTATAGAGTTCGTCAATCAATATCGTGAAAAGTTTCATGAAGAGCCCGGGATACAGCATATCTTTGCCGCGCGCGCGTATGACGCCATGTTACTAAGTGCGCATGCTTTTAAAGCCTGCGGCAAGGCCGACACGGACTGTATGCGTGAATATCTTTTCCAGACCCGAAATTTCATAGGCGCTAGCGGCACGCTCAGCTTCGATCGGAACGGAGACGTGAGTAACACCTTCTCACTTCAGCAAGTTCGTAATGGGAGACTTGAGGGTTACTAAAGTAGGCCGCCTGTCCCCAACCTGGCAGCGCCTGACGCTGGCGGTGCCAGGGGGTGTCCCCGTTTGACCCTAAGCTCCTGTATTTGTTGAGGTAAAAGAGCGTTTCGCAAAGCTACTCCGCGATACCCTGCCTCCATAACACCTTAGATAGCTTAGCTATCACTGCTTTTACATTTTCATACGGGTAGAGGATTTCCACAGGAAGAATGTAGGTTTTTCCAAATCCTTTTTGCGCCTTGAATCGATTGGAGTTCCCTCTACAGGGATCTGCCGTCGATTCAAGGTCATCGGACTCTCATTTTCTTCTTTTACGACTGGCGCGTAGCCGGGTCGAGAGGGAGATGGGATTCGAAGTAGAAAGGACCCAGTGTCTCATGCGTAGCAACTCTTTCATCGTTCGTGGTCTCGTGGTTGTGGCTGCCGCTTTCGGTCTCTCGACCGTCGGCGGTTGCGGTTCCGTTCCGTTCACCGGGGGGCAAGTGAGCTTCTCGGATGTGACGAACGTGTTCAAGAGCAGCTCCAGCGGAATTCGCGAGAATTCCGTGACCGCTGCCAAGATGGACTCCAGCGATCCCGTCGGCGCGACCATGGTCCGCACCAACGACGAGATGGCGTGGCCCGAGAACTACGGTGGCACTTGCTCGTTGCAGGCTGCCAAGGTGTACCAGGATCGCCAGAAGTTGGTGGACAAGCGTGAGGAGACCAAGGTCGCCGAACGTGCTCCGCTGACGACTGAGATCAAGGCCAAGTCGGACGAGATCGTGGCGCTCGACAAGAAGTTCCTGACCGACCTGCGCGCAGAAACGGTGAAGGCCAAGGCCAGCAGTCCGGACGAAGCTGTCGAACTCGACAAGCAGATCGCCTGGATCGACGCTCGCCTCGCGCTTCTCAACCGTGTTCCCGCGCAGTACTCCGGCAAGGACTTCAACGTCGCAGCTCTCGCCAACGGTACCGCTCCGTCGATGGCCTCCAAGTAGTTCGCCATCACTGTCGGAATGAGGTTCAAGCGGCGGACGTGTTGCGTTATCGCACGTCCGCCGCTACCTTGTTTTACTTTAGGTTTATTCTCTCTGTGGAATTCTCTCCCTTCCTTTTTCTCACTCCTCACGAAACTAACTCGAGCTTTTCGAAGCAGCGGAATCGATCTATCCTTCCGCCATGGTAACCAAAGCTCTCAAGAAATTCATAAAGCTCGAGGCCTCGGGCGGCATAGTCCTCTTCATAGCCGCTCTCGCTGCCATCATCATCGAAAATGCGGGTTTCCGTGATTGGTACGAACACCTGCAGCACTATCCGCTTGGCATTGGCCCCGTAACTTTGCCGCTGATTGAGTGGGTCAACGATGCCTTGATGGCCGTGTTCTTCTTGATCGTGGGCATGGAAATTAAGCGTGAAGTGGTCGAGGGTGAACTCTCTTCGCGGGCTCGTCTGATTATGCCGCTCGTCGGCGCACTGGGCGGAATGGTGGTTCCCGCGCTGCTGTATGTTTTGTGCACCCGTAATAATCCAGAAGCTCTACGGGGCTGGGCGATTCCAACGGCGACCGATATTGCATTTGCAATCGGTGTCGTTTCCTTATTCGGAAGTCGTTTACCTACGCCACTAAAAGTATTCTTAACTGCGTTGGCAATTATCGATGATCTAGGCGCGATTCTCATCATCGCCTTCGTGTACACCGCGAATCTCAATATATTTTATTTAGGGATTAGCTTTGTAACTTTGTCCGTCTTGGTATTCCTCAACATCTTTGGCGTAAAGCGACTCGCGCCATATCTCCTGATCGGCATTCTGCTGTGGATTTTTGTATTCAAGTCAGGGATTCATGCGACGCTGGCAGGCGTGGCCCTGGCGTTAACCATTCCGCTTAAGGGCGCAGGAGCGGGAGGCCAGTCTCCGGTAGAGTACCTGACGGGGGCTTTGCATGCTTGGGTAACATTCTTGGTTCTTCCTATCTTCAGTTTCCTCAATGCTGGTGTCAGCTTGAGCGGGTTCGGCCTTGAAACTTTGCTTGCTCCGTTGCCGCTGGGTATCGCGCTTGGACTCTTTGTCGGAAAGCAATTGGGCGTGTTCACTTTCTCGTGGATCGCCATAAAGCTTGGCTGGGGCGAAAAGCCACAGGAGATTACCTGGGCACAGTTTTACGCAGTGTGCGTCGTTACCGGAATTGGCTTTACCATGAGCCTTTTCATCGGGGGCTTGGCCTTCAAGGGTCCGGAGGAAGCTGCGCTGGTGCGGGTCGGAGTTATCTGTGGCTCCGTGCTTTCCACGGTTCTTGGTGCGGTGTTGCTCTATCGCAGCTCACCGCGAGCGGCGGAGGCTGCGTAGCTTCTTAAGCGCTGCTTTTTCACGATCTGAAAGCTTCTCAATAGCAGCACTAAATGCGGCTGGACTAATGAGCGCCGCATGTTGCGTCAGGAAGTTTTTCGTTTTTTCCGCGTGCACATTACTTAGTTCGCGTAGTGTCCAACCGACGCCTTTCTGGACGTAGTAATGCTCGTCGTGCAGCAAATTCTTTACGAGCGGGATTGCCTTCTCGAAGGGTTGTACCGACTTTCGCGCTGAGCTGTAGTAGTGGATGCTGACGATGGACTGACGACGTAGCCACGGTAGTTTGCTTTTATTCCAGCGCTGAAGAGTCGGCCAAATTCGAGCAGGATTACTCTCGATAATTTTCACGTAGATACTCGAGAGACCATCCGAGTGCGCCCAATTTTCTATGCGCGTGCTCCACTTTGAAATCACCGGCCAGGCGGAAGGAAGAAGCGTCGCACGAGACGGATGCCCGTAATAGAAAAGCGGCTGGGTCATTACTTCGAAATTGTCCGAGGTGTTCCAAATATAATCCCAGGTTTCCAGGACTGCACTCGGGCTCTCATCAAGAAATGAGAATCCTGCCCCGTGTACTTTGCGCTGCAGCGGTACGCTCAGCCCAAAGAATGAGAGCTGCGAATTCATATACTTCTTGATCCGTTCTGGGTTGGTTGGCGCACTGCGCGAGGCCTTCGCGAGCGCGGCATGAACCTCGTCTAGAGCGGCCTTTTTTTGCTTCAGTGTCAGCATAGGCGATTACTTTGCAGCGCAGGCTCTTGGAATTGAGCGCGTAAAGTTTTCGGGTTGATTGGTGTAGACAATATCAACGCCTAGATCCATGAGCTGATTCCAGCGTTGCGGATTATCCTGGCTCTCCGATGCAGCACTCATGGCGACCGCGGCACCGGCTTCATGAATCTGTTGGATAAGACCTTCGCTGTCCCAAGGAAAATCAAGAAATATGACGTTCGGCGATGGTTGTACGGTTAGCGCTTCCTGCGCTTGTGCCGGGCTATCACAGCGAATGAGTATGGCGATTTCCGGATAGAAATGACGCACAAAGCGAGCTGTTGCCAGAGACTGAGTTTGCACGACGATTTGATTTCCTACGTTAGTGCTTTCGGCGAGCTCGATTGCACGAGCCACTACCTGCGGCGATTCGTCAGCGAAGCGCAACACCAATGCTGTCGGAAAGCCGCGCACCGCCCTGATTGCAGAGGGATAAAAGCTGCGTGTGCCGGCCTCGACTTCTAGGAGCGGTAAGCCGCGCCGGGCAAATGATGAGATCGCTTGCAGACTGCCCGTGTTACGAGCGAGCGGCCAGCGCAGTTGATATACCCAAGGCTGTTGTAGTTGCGATCCCGGAGGCGTCGGTACCGGATTAAAGCATCCGTGATGAGGAGGCGTGCGTGTGGCATGACAGCCCACACAGCATAGAAGAATAAAGATAATCAGGGTCAGTCTGCATTGTGCTTGGATTCTCATAGGCCGTATGCTATCACCTAGCTTCATTCGGAAACATTTCTGAATGTAGAGTATGCCTTGGGGGTGCTCGAGATTTTTTCTCGGGCTGAGATTACACCCTTTGAACCTGATGCAGATAATGCTGCCGAAGGTAAAAGGTCGGGAAGGACTTCAAATTCTTCCTTGCTTTCAGTTCTCACTCTCCCTGCGCATATACCGTATTCCATTGTGTCGCGTTCTTCAACGCAGGAGAGCATCGTGCGCGTTACTATCAACGGCAAACCCTTCGAATCAACCGGGCCGACGACCCTTGAAACCGTGCTGCATGAGTCTGGCTATGTCCAGCGCACAGGTGTTGCCGCCGCTGTGAACGAGGAAGTGATCCCGCAGGCACGTTGGAAAGAAAAGGCGCTGGAGTCCGGAGACAAAATTTTAATTATTACCGCATCCCAAGGGGGCTAATCATGGAATCGAACGAAATGGTAGAAACGCAGGGGTCGGTAACGCGTCGCAAAGAGCGAATTCCGGAAAACTCTGTCATCACCAGGGACCCGTTTCCAGCCTCGCGCAAGGTGTATGTGAAGGGGACGCTGCACCGTGAAGTGCAAGTTGCGATGCGAGAGATCTCTCTCGACGATAAGAGTGCCATTACGGTGTACGACACAAGCGGTCCCTACACGGATCCTTCGGCTGAAATCCACGTCGCTCGGGGTCTGTCTCGGATTCGTAGTTCTTGGATTGAGAAACGTGGTGATGTGGAGCGGCTGTCGGCGGTTAGTTCGGCGTATGCTCGCGAGCGCGCACAGCTTGAATCCCTAAAGACCTTGGCGTTTCCTAACATTCCCTTGCCGCTGCGTGCCCGAAGCGGTGGCAATGTGTCGCAGATGCACTATGCGCGACGCGGAATTATAACGCCTGAAATGGAATATGTAGCGATTCGCGAGAATCAGCGCATCGAAGAGCTGCGCGCGAAGCATCCCCAGCTGGCACGATCTCATCCCGGAGAAGGGTTTGGCGCAAACCTCCCGCAGGGTATTATTACGCCGGAATTTGTGCGCGATGAAATTGCGCGCGGAAGGGCCATCATCCCGAGCAATATTAATCACCCGGAATCCGAGCCGATGATTATCGGGCGGAACTTTTTAGTGAAGATAAATGCGAATATCGGAAATTCAGCGGTTACCTCCAGCATCGAGGAGGAGGTCGAGAAAGCCGTATGGGCGTGTCGCTGGGGCGCGGACACGATTATGGATTTATCGACGGGCAAGAATATCCATGAGACTCGCGAGTGGGTCATTCGCAATTGTCCAGTGCCGCTGGGCACCGTTCCGATTTATCAGGCGCTCGAGAAAGTCGACGGTAAGGCGGAAGAGCTCACGTGGGAACTTTTCCGCGATACGCTCATCGAGCAGGCTGAGCAGGGCGTCGATTACTTTACGATTCATGCCGGTGTGCGCTTAGCCTATGTGCCGCTTACGGCTCATCGCGTTACGGGAATCGTGTCGCGCGGCGGTTCGATTATGGCGAAGTGGTGTCTCTCGCATCACAAAGAGAACTTCCTCTATACGCACTTCGAAGAAATTTGCGACATCATGAAAGCCTACGATGTGGCCTTCTCCTTGGGGGATGGTTTGCGGCCCGGTTCAATTGCTGACGCCAACGACCGCGCACAATTCGCCGAGCTTGAGACCTTGGGCGAACTTACTAAGATCGCTTGGAAGCATGACGTACAAGTCATGATTGAGGGCCCCGGGCATGTGCCGATGCAGATGATCAAAGTGAACATGGAGAAGGAGCTCGATATCTGTCATGAGGCTCCGTTCTACACGCTTGGCCCGCTTACGACCGATATCGCTCCGGGCTACGATCACATCACGTCTGCCATCGGTGCCGCGATGATTGGATGGTACGGCTGCGCGATGCTCTGCTATGTGACGCCAAAGGAACATCTTGGTTTGCCGAACAAGAAAGACGTTAAAGACGGAGTTGTTACGTACAAACTGGCAGCGCACGCGGCAGATTTGGCGAAAGGGCATCCGGCGGCCCAGTTTAGAGATAATGCTCTCAGCAAGGCGCGCTTTGAGTTCCGCTGGAATGATCAGTTCAATCTCGCGCTGGATCCGGATACGGCGCGCTCTTTTCATGATGCCACCTTGCCATCTGAACACGCCAAAACAGCGCATTTCTGTTCAATGTGCGGGCCAAAGTTCTGCTCGATGAAAATTACACAGGATGTTCGCGAGTATGCCGCCAAGCTAGGAGTGACGTCGGAGGATGATGTCGTCTCTGCTGGTTTAAAAACCAAGGCGGAAGAATTCAAGGCCGCCGGCTCGGAGATTTATGTCAAAAGCTGAGCTCTCGCGGCCGTGCGCCCTGAGCATAGCTGGCTTAGACCCCAGCGCCGGGGCCGGACTCCTTGCGGACCTGAAGACGTTTGAATCTCAAGGTGTCTTTGGGCTGGGCGTGTGCAGTGCGTTGACGTTTCAGAATGATATTTCCTTCTCCGGGCTGCAATGGGTCTCAAAGGAATGCCTCCTGGAGCAGCTACAACCTCTGTTCGAACGTTTTGAGATTAGCTGCGTCAAAATTGGGATCATTGAGAACCTTGCGACGTTGCGGGTGCTCGTTTCTTTCTTGCGCGGACGAATTCCGAATGTGCCGATTATTTGGGATCCCGTCGCGCGAGCCTCGGCAGGGTTCGCCTTTCATGCCTCATTCGAGCCTACTGCTTTACAAGAGGTACTAGACGAAATCACTTTGATTACTCCTAACCCTGAAGAGCAGGCGCTCATTTCTTCAGTCGGGACAGCCTCTCTTCTTCGAACCTGCGCCTGCGCTGTTTTGAGAAAGTCTTTGTATGCGCGTCCTGGAGTAATAGTTGATGCTTTGCGCTGCGGTGAAAGCGAGATTGAGATTGAAGGTGTGGAACTTAGCAGTGCCCAGAAGCACGGCTCGGGGTGCGTGTTGTCGGCGGCGATATGCGCAGCGGTAGCTAAAGGCGAAACTCTTGTCGAGGCTTGCCATACTGCGCGTAAATATTCGGAACGCTACCTGACCAGCAGCAACAATTTAATCGGGTACCATTCGGCATATGCATAGCCAGGCTTTCACAGATGAGGAGCGGCTTGGGCATGGAGCCATTGCTCTGCCGCGTTTACACTTCATCACCTACGATGATGCGCAGTTGTCGCATGCCGAGATGGCGGCGCAGGGCTGTCGGGGCGGAGTGCGCTTGGTGCAGCTGCGAACAAAGGACAAATCGCTTGCCGAATGGCTTCGCATTGCGCAGGAGGTGAAGGCCACATGTGATGCGAACGCTGCGCGATTAATTGTGAATGATAACGTCGAAGTTGCTAAGAAAGTTGGCGCATACGGAGTGCATCTTGGGAGGAGCGACTGCGCAGTTTCAGAAGCGCGTCGAGTGCTCGGCCACCGTGTAGTTATCGGGGGCACGGCTAATACTGCCGAGGATCTCGAACGGCTGATCGAAGAAGGTGCGGACTATATCGGTGTTGGCCCTTTCCGTTTTACGTCAACGAAGAAAGAGCTCAGTCCCATCTTAGGCATTGCCGGAATTGGCGAGATTGTCAGAGCTGCCGCGCGTCGAAGAAAAAGTGTTCCCATAATCGCAGTCGGAGGCATTGAGCTTGGAGATCTAAAGGCTCTTGTGGATTGCGGCGTATATGGTGTCGCCGTGTCAGGTGCAATTGGTAGAGCGGCTTCGATTGAGAAAAGTGCGAATTTGTTTGCAGGACAACTGAGTGAGGCTTTTGTATGAATGCTTTTACTATCGCGGATAGGATACTGGGGTCGCGGCTTTTCCTTGGCACGGGCAAGTTTGCCTCGCCGCAAATCATGCGCGAGGCGGTAGAAAGTTCCGGCTCAGAGCTCGTGACCGTCGCCTTAAAGAGAGTTGAACTTGAGCGTGGCGCTGAACATGATGAGCTTCTGCGGCATCTACAGATCCCTTCCGTTCACTTGCTGCCGAACACCTCCGGCGCGCGTACTGCAAAAGAGGCCGTTTTTGCCGCGCAGCTTGCAAAGGAAGCTTTCGGTACGAACTGGGTTAAGTTGGAGATTCATCCCGATCCACGTTACTTGCTGCCTGATCCGATTGAGACGCTGGCTGCAACGGCTGAGCTAGCAAAGCTTGGGTTTGTAGTTTTGCCGTATATCGGTGCCGATCCGGTTGTGTGCAAACGTTTGGAGGAGGCAGGAGCCGCTGCGGTTATGCCTCTTGGTTCTCCAATTGGCAGCAATAACGGGCTGCAAACCAAGGCCATGCTGGAAATTATCATCGAACAATCGCGCGTACCTGTTGTTGTTGATGCGGGAATTGGCGCGCCATCCCAAGCTGCTGAAGCCTTAGAGATGGGGGCCGATGCGGTGCTGGTGAATACCGCGATCGCCATAGCGGGCGACCCCGTTGCGATGGCGCGCGCCTTTAGGCTGGCAGTTGAAGCCGGGCGCACCGCGTATGAAGCCAAGCTGCCTGCTCGCACCCGGCGCGCGCAGCAATCCAGCCCTCTAACCGCCTTTCTCGGTACTCCGTAATCAGGAATACGTTCGATGAGCTTTGCAGAAACGTTTGCGAAATATAATTGGCGAGAGATTAAGGAGCTCGTGCACGGAGCAACTTCGCGCGATGTCGAGCGGGCGCTCTCTGTTTCACGGCGCAGCGTAGAGGACTTTGGCGCGCTGATTTCTCCAGCCGCATCCGCTTATCTTGAGGAGATGGCGCAGCTCAGTCAGGCCATCACGCAGAAGCGCTACGGCAAAACTATTCAAATGTATGTGCCACTCTACGTTTCAAATGAGTGCCAGAATATCTGTACGTACTGCGGGTTTAGTCTCAACAACAAAATTGAAAGAGTCACCTTAGACGAAGCCGCTATCCTTGATGAGGTGAAGGTCATCAAGCAGCATGGGTACGAGCATGTATTAATAGTGAGCGGAGAAGCACGCACCCGCGTTGGTATTGACTACTTCGAGCGAGTACTCCGACTGGTGCGCCCCTTTTTCGCGAATCTTTCGATGGAGGTTCAGCCTCTTGAAGAAGCGGAATACAGGCGGCTTGCTGCTGTTGGTCTACACAGTGTGCTGGTGTACCAAGAAACCTACCATCAGGAAAATTATAAGAAGCACCATCCGAAAGGGCGAAAATCGAACTTTGAGTATCGTCTCGATACTCCGGATCGTATCGGTCGTGCCGGGATACATAAGATCGGACTAGGTGCGTTGCTGGGTCTGGAGGATTGGCGCACAGACTCATGGTTTGTAGCTTTGCATCTGCACTATCTGGCGAAACAGTACTGGCAGACAAAATTTTCAGTTTCCTTTCCGCGCTTGCGGCCTGCTTCTGGCATTGAGACGCCAGCGGGATGTATGAACGATCGCGAACTAGTGCAGCTTATTTGCGCATATCGCTTGTTTGACGAAAATGTCGAGCTTTCGCTTTCAACTCGCGAGAATCCTACCTTTCGAGATTATTTGCTGACCTTAGGAATTACGGCCATGAGCGCTGGCTCTAGTACAGAGCCCGGTGGGTATGCGAAGCCGAAGAAAGCGCTCGCGCAGTTTGAGATTTCCGACGAGCGCAGTCCTGCAGAAGTTGTCGCTGCCATTCGCGGTAAAGGATACGAAGCGGTGTGGAAAGATTGGGACAGGGCCCTACAGGGATGAAGGTGCCGAGTATGCTTACCTCTGCAGAAATGCAGCGCTATAGCCGACATCTCGCTTTGCCAGGCTTCGGCGTCGAGGCACAGCAACGTCTAAAGAGTGCGCGCGTGCTGGTCGTCGGAGCCGGCGGCCTGGGAGCGCCGGCGCTTCTGTACCTTGCTGCGGCTGGTGTGGGGACGCTGGGAATTGTTGATGATGACCGCGTCGAAGAGAGTAATTTACAGCGACAGATATTATTCTCGAGCGCTGAAATCGGGACATTGAAAACGGAACAGGCCGCCAAGCGTTTGCGAGAACTGAATCCGCATGTCGATGTCGAGATTTTCAACGAACGCCTGCGGGCAGACAATGCCGAGCGCATCATTCGGAACTTTGATGTTGTAATTGACGGCAGCGATAATTTCGCTACCAGATATTTAATCAATGATGCTTGTGTCGTACTTGATAAGCCATTTGTCGCCGCATCTATTCTCAAATTTGAAGGGCAACTTTCTGTTTTTAATCTTAAGCAGGGGCAACAGCGCGGGCCGACCTATCGCTGTCTTTTTCCAGAGCCGCCCTCTCCCGAGCAAGCTCCAAGTTGCTCCGAAGCCGGGGTGCTTGGCGCTTTAGCCGGAATCATCGGTAGCTTTCAGGCGCTAGAGACTCTTAAGCTGCTGAGTGGGGTAGGAGAGGCGCTGAGCGGAAAGTTGCTGTGCTTTGACGGGCTGACAGGAATAATTTCATATGTACGCTTTGTGCGAGATGAAAAGCTTGCCCAGTCGACCGTAATACTCGATGATGCCGCCTACTCCCTAGTCTGTAGGAATAAAGCGATGAGCCCGGTAAAAGTAATCAGCGTTAAAGAACTCAGCGAGAAGTTGCAGAATAAAGAAGACCTCCATTTGGTGGACGTGAGAGAGGCCTTCGAACGTGAAATCGCCTCTCTTGGTGGATCGCATATTCCGCTGGCAGCGCTTGCTTCACAGGCCAACGACATTCCGCGCGATAAAGAAGTGATTGTATATTGCCGCAGCGGCGGGCGCAGTCAGCGTGCGGTGGAAATGCTGCAGGAGAAGTTTGGCTTCACTAATCTCAAGAACCTTCAGGGTGGTGTATTAGCCTGGGCGGATCAGATTGATCCACACATGAAGAAGTATTAGTTTCCCCAGAAGTTTAGAAAATTCACCCGCTTATCCTGTTTGCAACTGACCTAAGCCTTTCTGCCTTTCCAAGCTTCTCGAAAGGAGTAATATAGCGACTTTTGAAGGTCAGATATCTTCTTCTGATCGTATCCATTTCCACGAAAGGCTGTTTGCTCTTTCACACCTAGGAGTTGCGGGTGTTAGTTTCTGGCGCCATACCAAATCCGAGTCCTGAACCGGATCCTTCTCCTGCAGCGCTGCGCTTGGCGCGAGAGGGAACAGAGTCGAGGCTCGAGCCTTTGTCGCCGAATGGGCAGGCGCACCAGGAATCTCCAATCCACTCGAATGGTGAACTGCCGCATCGTGAAACTTCCGACGTCGCTAGCCCTACGAATGAAAGCGACCCAACTCCAGTAACGCTGCCGCTATGCCCGATTCCTCAGCCGCCGATAGCATTTATATTTCGAGAGAACGGACTGTATGAAGGGTACGTTGACGCGCTGCGGAAAGTATTAGAAGCACGCGGCCAAGCGGTGCTCATCTACAGCTTTCCGTCTGATACTCAGACTACGGTGATCCGAGCCGAGCTCTTGAAGCAGAAGACACTCTTTTCTGATGCAGTCGTTTTCGCAGATCGCACGGTAAGTAGCACCATGGCCGGCAGTCTTTCCTGTGGCAGTTTTTCTCCCAGCTACCTCGATAATATTTTTTCTGGTTGCTGCCTTCGAATTATTTGCAAAGAGCTTGGGATTCTCACCCCCTTTGAAGTCGAAGTCCCCGAGACCAAGGGGCCCTTTCTGCGAGCATACCTGAATGCGCACCGTGCGCGTTTTCAGATGGTGTTGAAACGAGCGTTCCGAGAGGCGGTTCCGGATCGCATTGTTGTTGACTCACGTTGTTTGCATGAACATGCCCCCTTTCACATGCTTCATGAGAGCAAGGACGGCGAAACGCGCGCGGCTGCCTACCTGAAGAAATGGATACAGGGAGCGGGCTATCCTGAGGCGAGAATAATCGTAACTAATAATGTGTCCCGGCTACGCCCTGAGCGCTTCGTGAAAGATAGCGTTGTCTGGTTCTTTGGCGATCGTCATTGGCAAGATCAGTCACGTGGGCAAGCTGAGCTTAACCGCCTGACTGAACGTATCGAAGGAAAGAAAGCGGAGGATATCTTACAGCAACAGTGGGAACGGCTTCAGGTTGAAATGGATCTTGATGAAGACGTAGAAGGCTCCCATCGCCCTGACGAGCGTGGCCGATACGAGCGCGACGAGCGTCCCGAGCATCAGCGCTGGGACGGGGACGATGGCTTGGATTTAGAGCCGGATGACTTTTCGGAGCTGACTTCCAGCGGCCAGGATACGCCGGACGAAGTGGACCGCCGCCTGATGGGTTTTCACGAAGCCATGCTTAGGTTCGATGGATTTGACGAGTTGCCTAGCGGCAATCTGAAGGTGGCGCGCTTGGCCTTGCCAATGGACAGTCTGCTTGAATCGATGGTGGCTGCGCAGATATTGAAGGTCTCTACACTGAGAAGTAGTTCTAGCTTCTTGGATTTGACCTTGGAGCAAATCACGGAGCAGCTACCGGGCCTGATCACGCAGATGCGGCCGAAGCCGTTAGAGGCAGACTCCAACCAGCCCTAGACATTGCTCCCATTCTCACGATACTGATCTGACAAGTAGCTATTCAATATTGCATGAGGATGTATGCCTTACGTACTAGTTCAGGTGGGCGGTAGTTTGACGATGGACCAAAAGCGACAAATTTCCGAGGGCATCTGCGACACACTTGAAAAGGTCGCTGATAAACCGCGTGCGCGAACCTACATCGTGTTCGATGAAGTGTCGCGTGATAATTGGGCTGTCGGAGCGGAGCTCCTTTCGGATCGCGACAAGAAAGCTGCTGCAAAATAGCATGCAATCGACGCGCCCTCACTCAGTTCTGCTAGGGGTTGCCAAGGCTGCTGCCTTGGAAGCCGGCGAATTCTTGGCGTCCCGATTCGGTGTGACAAGTGAGGGCAGCTTTAAGAGCAGTCACGATATCGGCCTTGCCGAAGATAAGCTCAGTGAAGAAATAATTCTGCGGCACATTCGCCGACAATGCCCCTCGCACTCAATTTATTCTGAGGAAGCCGGGCATCTAGATTCGCAAAGTGAATACTGCTGGTATGTCGATCCCCTTGACGGCACCAACAACTTTTTTGCCAAGCTGCCGTACTTTTCGGTTTCGATCGGTTTGCTGCGCCGAGACGAAATAGTACTGGGGGTAGTCTATAACCCAATTTCTCGACAGTTCTTTCACGCCGTAAAGGGCGGGGGTGCGTATCTAGATGAGCAACGCCTCTCACCATCGCGAGTATCCACGCTTTCGCAGGCCGTCTGCGCATTCGAGCGCGGTTATGTTGGAGAGGCTTCTGATAACTCAGCGCCGCAAGTGCTAGAGGCTGTGCAGAAAAATGTTCGCCGCTGTTTAGTGATGTGGTCACCGGCTCTGGACTGGTGCTTGCTCGCCTGCGGCGGAATTGATGCATTGGTTAGTATCGATAGCAGCCTCGAGGATCAGGTAGCTGGAACGTTGATCGCACAGGAGGCGGGCTGCATCGTGCGCAGTGTCCGAAATGAACCCTATGTATTTCCCGAACGTCGAATCGTGGCGTCGAATAGCGAGCTGCATTCGCAGATGCATGCGCTTATTCCTGCCGGGTTGTAAGAAAAGAGGACAGGCAAGGAACCCGGCAAGGCGAGTTCGGCTAACTGCCATAGGAATCTGAGTCAGCTAACTAATTCGGCTCTCTGCATTGGAGAACATGCCGCTGTCGCAGGCTACAACGTGTTCTTCTTTTCCCAGAGGGATCGTAACGAAGTTCAGTGGAGCAAGGGGTATCAGTGGATCCTGATCGGGGGATTGCCGCGCTGCGGTTATGGCTGGGTCAATAGTGGTGCAGATTTTCCGCTCGCAATGACAAGACTGGGCTGCCGTGAGGTTGCGACGTTTTCTTCGTTCCTCGGAAGAATCGTAACGCA
>JAFLCA010000109.1 GCA_017302875.1 Deltaproteobacteria bacterium | reverse complement strand
CGAAATTGCTGAGCTTGGTCTGAGAAGCCGGGAAATCTGATTCTTTCTTAGCTAAGAGCTCCGCGAGGCGCTCCTGCATTTTGAACTGTTCCTCGATGCTGTGCAGTTTAGTGATGTCTTTGAAAATGAAGATCATCCCAGTCTGTTGTCCGGTCTCGTTGAAGACCGGGCTGCCCTGGTAGCGCAGCCGCACGGGTTTTGTAGAGCCGGTCGGCGTAAACTCCAATTCTCGTGATTCACCCTGACTGACGGCAGTCTGCCGCACATTGCTATGTGGATCGAGATCTTTCAAAAGCTTTGGAAATGGTTTTCCAACGATGTCGAGCTCACTGATGTGAAGAAGATCGCGCGCTGCCTGATTGAGGTTGGCAACTGTTTCGTCCAGGGTTACTGAAATGACGCCGTCCTGAATACCATTAATAAGCGCCCGCTGTTCCTGGTCTAGCTTGGAAAGGTCGCGCTTTGATTGCTCAGCAATCAGCCGAGATGAAGCGAGCTTGCTTTGCAAGAAGCTCGTCGCCACGGCGATTAAGATCATACCTGAAAAAAGTCCGACTACCTGAAGCAGCAAACCGCCACTCGGGGCTTGTATAGTGGAAATGCCGTCCGCGGTTGGTATGTAGTGATAGGAAATGGCAAAGACCATTGTCAGGTATGCCGAGGTTGCCACGAGCGAAAGAATCAAAGCGATACGGCGAGAGAGCAGAATCGATGCAGCCATGACATGCGGCAGGTACAGGAAGAGGAAAGGGCTAAGCGTATCGCCGGTTATATAAATAATGCTGGTAATGACAACGATGTCTGCAAAGAGCTGAATTGCAGTAAACGCAACGCCGGCCACATGCTTACGTAACCACCACGCGCTAACCGCCGAGAAAGCGAAAAGCACCGCCAGAATATGGTAGAGGCGTTCGACTCGATTGACCGTGAACTCAGGCCATACCCAGGCCGCCACGCTTGAGCCGAGCAGCGCTAACGCCAGCAGGCATAAGCGCCCCGCCACCATCCAGCGTACGTCGAACTCAGCGTTCGAAGTCGACGCGCTCGCTGCGGGTAGTGAAGTCTGAGTGCTCACGCTTAGTTTCCTACGACAGATCCCATCTTGAAGATCGGTAAGTACATGGCAACAACAAGACCTCCGATGATCACGCCGAGAACGAGAATCATGATCGGCTCAATAAGCTGCTTCATGGCGGTAACGGCATTGTCCACTTCATCCTCGTAGAAGTCGGCAATTTTTTGCAGCATGGCGTCCATGGCGCCGGTCGATTCACCGACGGCGATCATTTGAACCACCATCGGCGGGAAGACTTCTGACTTACTGAGCGGCTCGACCATACTCTTACCTTCGGAGATGGCAACGCGGGCGCGCTGCACTTCGCGCTCAACTACCTTGTTACCGGCGGTTCGCGAGCAAATATTCAATGCTTCCAAAACAGGAACACCTGAGCTCAGCATGGTCCCTAACGTGCGAGTAAATCGCGCCACGGCGACTTTTCTAATGATGTTACCGAACACTGGCAGTTTGAGTGCTAAAGGATGGACGACCTCTTTGCCGCGATCGGTTTTGATAAAGCGGAAGAATAGTACTCCGCATGCTCCAGCGCAGCCGGAGATTAAGTACCACCACTTCACCGCAAAATTCGACACATTGATGACGAGCTGCGTCGGCAACGGTAGTGCCGATCCGAAGTCATTGAAGAGGTCCGCGAAAGTCGGAATAACGAAGATAAGCAGAACGCCGGTAACAATAATCGCTGCGGAGATTACAACTGAAGGATAGATCATCGCGGTCTTCACTTCGCGCTTGAGCTTCATGGACTTTTCCATGTGCACGGAAAGTCGCTCAAGGATGATGTCAAGAATACCGCCGTTCTCACCGGCTGCGACCATGTTGCAGTATAAGTCGTCAAAAACTTTTGGATGCTTGGCTAAGCCCTCGGCGAGCGTTCCTCCGGTCTCGACGCTTTCCTTTACGCTCGAGAGTACCTTTCGAAATGCTTTGTTCTCGTGCTGTTTGCAGAGAATATCGAGGGCCTGTACGAGGGGTAAACCGGCGTCAATCATGGTGGCAAATTGCCGGGTGAATATTACGACGTCTTTGCTTTTTACTTTTGCGCCAAAGCCGGGGAGCTTGATTTCCATCTCAAGCCCTTTACCCTTCTCGCGGATCTTGTTGGTGGTTGGAATGATGCGCTGACCCTTGAGGACGTTGAACACGGCCTGTAAGTCCTTAGCCTCCATCTCGCCGGAAACTTTCTTGCCCGAGGCGCTCTTTCCTTCCCAAATAAAAACCGGCATAGCGTATCTCCTAGAATCTGAAATTTGTTGCAGTGCTGCTGCTCATGTATCGCGAAAGTTGCGAAAAAAGTGCTTGCCGCGGGTCTTCTAGTCACTGGCACTCCGAGCTCTCGCACTCCGAACTCTCGCAAGCTCGGTTAGATTGCCGCGAGACTTTCAGTCCCTCGCACTCCGAACTCTCGCAAGTTCGGTTAGATTGCCGCGGGCCTTCTAGTCACTTGCACTCCGAACTCTCGCAAGTTCGGTTAGATTGCCGCGGGCCTTCTAGTCACTTGCACTCCGAACTCTCGCAAGTTCGGTTAGATTGCCGCGTGACTTTCAGTCCCTCGCAATACGAACAAACCTCGCAAGCGAGGTTTGTTCTAATCTGCCGCTGTTACGCGGAGCACTTCTTCAACCGTGATCATTCCCTCTTTCAGTCGCATGAGGCCTGATTGGCGTAGCGACAACATTCCAAGGCGAATTGATTCACGTTTGATTTCTGTGGCGGAGGCGCCGTTAAGTACGAATTCGCGTACTTCCTCGCGCATCGGCATAACCTCATAGAGCGCGATACGGCCCTTGTATCCAGTTCCAGCGCATTTATCGCAGCCCTTACCCTGCTTCACTTTCATGTGCAGAGCCTCTGCTGGCGGTATTCCAATATTGACGAGAATTTCTGGGTTTACTTCTATTTCTTGCGCGCAGTTCGAGCAGACGCGACGGGCAAGACGTTGAGCGAGAATCAGGTTAATTGACGATGCGACGAGGAAAGGCTCGACACCCATGTTAAGCAAACGGTTGATCGTCGATGGCGCATCGTTCGTATGCAAGGTGGAAAGCACCAAGTGTCCGGTGAGTGATGCCTTAATCGCAATTTCGGCCGTTTCATAGTCGCGAATTTCACCGACCATGATGACGTTCGGATCTTGACGCAAGAAGGCGCGCAATGCCGATGCGAAGTTGAATCCGATATCATCGTGCATCTGAGCTTGATTAATACCGGCGAGGTTGAACTCGACCGGATCCTCGGCGGTGCTGATGTTGGTCGTGATTTTATTTAGTTCAGCCAAGGCTGAATATAACGTAGTGGTCTTTCCGGAACCGGTTGGACCGGTAACCAGAACCATTCCGAAAGGTTTCGCGATTGACTCTTTAAAGTCGCGCAACTGTCCGGCTTCAAATCCTAGCTTGGTCATGTCGAGCTGCAGATTCGATTTGTCCAAAAGTCGTAGTACGACTTTCTCGCCAAAGAGTGTCGGCAATACGTTAACGCGGAAGTCCATTTCGCGGTTATTGCCCAGTTTGAGCTTGATACGTCCGTCCTGTGGCAAGCGCCGTTCGGCGATGTCGAGGTCGGCCATAATCTTCACGCGCGAAGTGATGGCGTTCTTTAGCTTCGTCGGCGGCTTCATGATCTCATAGAGCACGCCGTCGATACGGAAACGTACGCGGAATATCTTCTCATAGGGCTCGATGTGAATGTCGGAGGCCCCTTTCTTGATAGCGTCGGTGAGAATCGCGTTGACGAGCTTAACAACTGGCGCATCCTCTGTGGCTTTTTCCAGCTCAGAAACGTCGACGTCCTCTTGTAGATCAACCACTTCAACGTCGGCTTCATCAATGTCGTTGATAATGGTGTCGTAGGAGACGTTGTTCTCGTAGATCTTTTCTTGCGTCTGCTTAAGGTCAGTCTCTCCGGCGAGTACGACCTGAATGTCGAGTCCGGTAATAAACTTGATGTCGTTAAGAGCGACAATGTTGGACGGATCCATCATTGCGACGGTCAGCGTACTGTCTTTCTTGACCAGTGGAATGAGGCCATGTTTCATGGCCAAGTTGTGGGGAATTAGCTGAAGCGTGGTGTCTTCAATAGAGTACTCGTTCAATTGGACGATTTGGACGCCGTACTGTTGGCTAATGAGTTGCACCATGTCCGCTTCGGAGATGAATCCAAGCTTGATCAGGTGCGTGCCAATGAAGCCGCCACTGTTCTTATGAACCTCACTGGCTTGCGCAAGCTGTTCAGGGGTAATGATTCCCGTTTTTACGAGAAGTTCGCCGACGCGTGAACTCATGCCTCGCTGCCCCTCGCCCGTTTTGAAGTTTTTGTCGCTGCCATGTGTAACAATGCTGTGCGTTCAGGACATTTGAGTCCTGCGCTGGCCGCTGTGCCAAAAAATAGCTCCCGGTGACAATATTCGACATAACGAGATAAGAACTTGAAATGATTTGCCGACGCTGCCGTGGGCGACCTGCCGCCTGATCGTGCTTTGGGCGAAGACCGCCCCATACGCGCTTCTTCGCGCTAGGAGCTTGATTTTCTTAGACAATTACTGCTAGCGTCGCTGTATATCCAAAGTTTGAGAGCGTCGGCGTGGTCAAGGGAAAGTCTAAGGCACCAAGAAAAACAAAAGCTGATCCAGCGTTGGTGCCTGCGGTAAAGGCAGAGCCGGTCGAGCTATCACCTGCCCTTAGCGATAGCTCTGAGGATAGCGACAGCGAGGTCGTAGCCCCGGAGATTGAAATTCTCCCACCGGAGGCGACAGAGGTCGAAGGTGCTGATGAACTAATTCAGGACATCGAGTCTGAAGATCTCGAATCCGAGGCAGCCGATTCCAAAGACGTCGTTCGCTATGACGCTCTAGGTGCCTATCTGCGAGAAATCAAGCGCTATCCTATCCTCTCCCGTGAGGAGGAGAAGGAGCTTGCAGTACGATATCTTAAGGAAGGCGATTTAGAGGCTGCCTATAAACTAGTTTCCAGCAATTTATGGCTAGTGGTCAAAATTGCGCGAGACTACGAGCGTGCGGTGCGCAGTCTTCTCGATATCGTTCAAGAGGGCAACATCGGCTTAATGGAGGCGGTCAAGAATTTTGACCCCTACCGCGGCGTTCGTTTCCCTTCATATGCGGCGTGGTGGATTAAGGCATATATAATTCGTTACGTCATCGCGAACTGGCGACTTGTCAAAATCGGCACTACGCAAGCACAGCGAAAACTTTTCTTTAACTTGAAGAAGGAAAAAGAGCGCCTCGAACGTGAGGGCTTCTATCCTGGCCCGAAGCTTTTGGCCGAGAAATTGAATGTGAAAGAGAGCGAAGTCGTTGAAATGGAACAACGTCTTGGCTCGTCGGATGTCAGTGTTGATGCTCCGATGCCGGATAATCCGGACAACAACCTGCTCTCGCTGCTTCCCGGCGCGGATTTATCGGCCGAAGAGCTGCTTTCTCGCAAGCAAATGAAGGAATTGCTTAGTACGAGCCTAGAGGAATTTGCCTCTACACTGAATCCCAAAGAGCTTATAATATTCAACCAGCGTATGCTCGGAGAGGAAAAGGCCACGTTGCAGGAAGTTTCCGACCAACTTTCGATAAGTCGGGAACGCGTGCGTCAGATCGAGAATCGTATCCGAGAGAAACTGAAGGAATTCTTACTCCAGAAGTTGGGTCCGTCAGTCGAAACTATGGACTTTGAATCTTAAGGCCCCAGTGTCGGAATCTCACAATCGAGGAAGTAAAAGCGGCGGGCGCCTGCTCTCGTTTCGGTTCCTCTTATTCATCCTTTTTGTCGCCGCATTGGTGCCAGTCGCGTTCGCGGGTTGGTCTGAGCTGTATTCGGGATTTCTAGAGCGCTCCGCCCCTGAAATTAGGGTTGTTGAGTTTCCGCGAGGAATCGGACTGACTCCGGTCTCGGTGGTACTTGAGCTTAGCGATCGCGGAGCAGGTCTCGATGAGGTGGTTGTCCGCACCAAGCAGCGCGGCAACTCCAAGGAAATCTTGCGTCAGTCCCTGGGCGGTCGCGCGCAGGCCAAGGTGACGGTGGACTTCCCGGGAGAGAAGAGCGGCCTCGAGGAGGGCAGCGCTGAGTTCGAAGTGCGCGTCTTTGATCGTAGTTTTTGGAACAACCAAACTGAGAAAGTACTGCCGCTTAAAATTGATTACCGTAAACCGCGCGTAGAAGTTCTCACTACCCAACATAACGCGCGTCACGGTGGATCGCAGCTCGTATTCTATAAGGCCAGCGACCCTACTCTTATTCTGTCCGGCGTCAAAGTCGGCAATGAAACTTTCCTGGGCTACCCGGCGCGCGGTATTGACTCAAGTTTCGATGATCCATCCGTTTTCGTGGCTCTCTATGCGGTGGACATTGAAAGTGACATCTCGAAGGTCCCCGTTCGCGTATTTGCCGAGGATGAAGTCGGTAATGCTACTTCAGTTTCCTTTTATAATAAGATCCAAAATCGACCGCGCCGTAGCTACACGGTAAACCTGAATGAAGAATTCTTGGCGCGGCAGGTTTCCGAGCTCGCTGAAAGTAATTTTCAAAAGATGGCAGATGCAGCCAAGGCCGCCGGTGAAAGCATCGAGTATCGCGCGCCCAAGCAGAGTAAGGAGCGCCTGATTGAGAAGTTCCAGCTGGTAAATACTCGACTACGAGAGCTAAACGAAAACGAAATAGTATCGCTGCTGAAAGCTCCGCGCTTTGAGCGCTATTGGACTGCGCCCTTTTCACGTCAAGGCGGAACCATTCAGAGTGGGTTCTCGGATGAAATTACCTATGCCTTCGACGGAAAAAACATCGGGAATTTCACGCAGAATGCGTACGAGATTTTAATGTCTCGTGACGCCAGTGAAGTGTACGCAGCTAACGATGGGATTGTCGCCTTCGCCGAGAATATCGGTGTGTATGGAAACACGATTGCTATCGATCATGGCCTTGGTCTTGTCTCCCTCTACGCGCATCTCGACAACATGTCGGTGCGCCGGGGCGATGCGGTGAAGGTGGGACAGACAATTGGTTACGCAGGTCGTAGCGGCTTGTCGCGCGGTTTGAATATGCTCTTCCAGTTACGCGTGCATGGCATTCCCGTTGATCCCGTGGAATGGTGGGATAAGAGCTGGTTCTACGCGCATATCAACAGCAAGATTGAGGAAGTAAAGCAGGCCTTGGGCATTCCGATTTTGCGACCTGTTGAGTAGCTTCCAGCGTTACTTCATTGTGCCTAACTTTCGCTTCAGCTCCTGCAGATTCGCTTCACGTTTTGCTCCGCGCAATTTTACCGCCGCCGGGGTAAACCATTCGTGGCTTTGTAAGATTTGCAAAGCGCCGCTGTAGAACTCCTTCTGAGATTGGAGCCCCAGCTCAGACCGCAGCAACTCAGCTTTGGGGAAAAAGTCATCCCGTCCAATAGCTGCTGCGTCCGCGTCACATAGGTAGCAAGACATTGGAATATTCGGAATCTGTTTGGTTCCTTCGGGGGTGGTCTGCAGCTGGGTTTCCAGAATCATCGTCATTACCCTGCGTCGCTCGACGTCGCTGAATCCACCAGCTTTTTCCATGGCAACTTCGGCAAAGCGCGCGCCGAAGGCTTCATTGTTCTTCGGTGAACGGATAAAGCCGCTATCGTGATAGACCGCGGCAACGGCGAGCAGTTCAAGGGAACGTTCGTCGAGTTTATCCTCGACCCCAAGCAGAATGACTTCGTTGAGAACATCTTCGCTATGTTCGACGGTGTGGTAGGCAAGCGTTTTGGGCAGCTTTTCCCGCAACAAAGCGAAAGCATCTTTTATGATGGCTTTATCCCTTAGCTGGCTCAAGATTTGTTTTGGATCCATAGGCTGGTCTTACCACCAAGACTGACGGGCAATCAACGGAGAAGAATCGTTATCATCACAGCGTCGCTGTGATAGAGTGCGCTCTGCCGCAGATAGTCGCGGCTGCACTATGGTGCCCATATTATGAAGAACAAAAAGTCTCAGTCTAAGGGTAATGACGCAGAAGAGTATCGCTTGGTGTACTCGAGCGATCCGCAGCCCAAAGCGGTCGCAGCGGTTGAAACATCCTACTCAGGCCCCATTACGCCGGCCATTCGCATGGAGCGTTCTGGGCGCAGCGGGAAAACAGTGACCGTGCTGGCCAAGCTTCCCGCGCATGAAACCCTATTGAAAGATCTTTGTGCGTTTCTCAAGCGCTCGTTAGGAAGCGGCGGAAGCTTTGCAGTAGTCGAAGGTCAAGGAGTCATTGAGATTCAGGGGGATCGCAGAGAGCAAGTTCCGGCTTTGATTGAGCAGTATAGGAATAAGAAGTAGCGAGGGACGGGAAGGAACGGGGCGATCGTAACGGAGAGCGGACTCAGATAGCCGATTTAGATGGCGGTTAGCCGTCAGCGGTTTGCTGAGCCCCGTTACGGACGGATCTCCCGATCCGGATCCACTGGTACCGCATGTTTCCCTAAGGTTCGTTCCGATCCCCCTTTGGGAAGAGAAGGGCACGTCGCAACCAACTGCAGTGGCAAAAGAGGCAGCGAAGGATCCTTATCGGGGGATTGCTTCGGGCATGAGCCCTCGCAATGACAGAGATGGATTACTGCAATTGAGACCGGCGCATCCCCGTCCCGGCCCTGTCATTGCGAGCGGAAAATCTGAACAATTATTAGCCTAGCCATAGCAGCAGCGCGGCAATCCCCCGATCAGGATCCACTGCTAGTTCTTGCTCCACTGAAGTTCGTTGCGATCTCTTGGCTTCCCTACCAAGCGCTATTGCCGTAGCGATCTTTGTTGCTGAACGGATCTATTAGTATGCCGCCGTGTCCGTAGCAGTTTCCGCCTCTGAAGTCTGCTCCAATACTTTGGCAGGTCGACTGGGCATAGCTGCTGGCGTTTCCAAAAAATTCCACCGGAGTTTTCGAAAGCGTCTCTACCAACCAGGCGCGGCGTTCCTTGGAGTTGTGAAACGTCACACCTTTCGGATCCGCGCAGATGCCGGCAAACTTCTCGCGTTCGGGATCATCGATATATCCAAGGCAATTTTTGGGATCACGCAGCCAGTAGGCAAAGAATCCAGACTGCGCGTCTCCTTGGTTGTGGGCTTTTTCGAACCAATACACAGCCGTTTGCCTGTTCTGCGGAACTCCCATTCCGAATTGATACACACGACCCAAGTTAAATAATCCTACCGCATCGAATTGGCTGGCGCTTTTCTTGAACCATTCAAGAGCCTGCGCCCAGTCTTCCTTAGTCCCCTCGCCAAGCTGGTAACTTAAACCTAGATACGCTTGCGCTCGTGCGTGTCCGCGTAGCGCGGCGCTTTGATAATACTGAGTGGCCCTCAGTTCATCGACAGGCACACCCAACCCCTGTCGATACATCTGCCCCAGAGCGACGTCGGCACTGGCATTTCCCGCTTGAGACGCCGCTTGGTAGAGCTGCAAAGCTTTTGCATAGTCATTCGCTTTAAATGCAGCATAGGCTTGTTGGAAGGTCTCGCGGGCTGGGCGCTCCAACTCTTCGTACTGTCGCGTCTTGCGCGCATCCACCTTCGCATCGGTGCTGCCTTTTTGCGCGGCTGCATCAAAGAGGCGTTTCGCTTCAGCTTCATTTTTGCTGACACCGCGACCAAGGCTCTTAAGTCTTCCCAAATTGAAGAGAGCCGAGGCGTCGCCTTGATCCGCAGCCTCCTGGTAGAGTCGAACAGCCTGCGAAACATCCTGCTGTACGCCGTACCCCTTCTCATAATAGTACGCCAGTGCCACCTTCGCGGGAGCGCTGCCATGTTCAGCCGCCTTTCGGTGCCAGAAAGCAGACTTTTCGGGATCGTGGGGAAGGATGGTGTGCCCACTCTGGAACCAGTACCCCAATCCAAGGCAGTACTCTTCTTCTGTCGTGGTGGCAGATGGTGGAACTCCGCGACGCAGCTTCGACAGGAAATTTCTTTCGCACAGTCGGTAGTCGTCCCGCACGTCTGCTCTTACTGATGGAATGATCGCAATCGATAAAATCGCGGCAAGAAGTGTGGAGATTTTCATGGTCAGGCGCTCCCGTCCGAAAAGTTTCGCCTCTCTACATAGCATGCTTTTACCTGCCTCAAATCGCTTTTGCCGAATCAGCGTTCGGAAAATGGAGTGTTTTCTACGAGAAACTCCTAGGAGCACGCAAAGTTTTTTGCCATGACTCCAATGGCTTGCGAATTGAGCAAAGAAATCAGGTCTAAGCTTCGAATAGTGCTGGGGAAACTTGCGTAATGGGTCGATTTTACGAGATGCCGGGTATCCTATGCCCGCAGTGTGCCCCGAGTTTTAGAAAGGGAATGTTGTGTTGTAGTGGCTTCGTTTAGTTTCGCATCAAACGTCTCCAGTCTGCTGGTACAGCGGATGCTGGCGCGCTCGTCCGCAGCGCAGAGCCAGAGCATGGAACGTTTGTCTTCAGGTATGCGAATTAATCGCGCGTCCGATGACGCGGTCGGGCTCGCCATTGCCGATAAACTCAGCAATGACAAGCGACTGTTCGGCGCAGCGATTAGAAACGTCAACGATGCGATCTCACTTCTCAATATTGCTAGTGACGCGCAATCGAATCAAAGTTCCATTCTCTCGCGATTAGCAGAACTTGCAGAGCAGTCAGCCAACGGCGTGTATACGACGCAGCAACGTAACGCGCTCAATGCAGAGTATCAAAAGCTCCTACAGGAATTCGGACGTATCGGAAGCTCGACGTCGTTTAATGGACTCAACCTACTTTCTGGCGGGCGCGGGCAGGTCGGCGGCAATAGCATTGGCCTACAAGTCGGCATTAGCGGTGCTAACCTTTCAAATCTGAACGTTGCTATTTCAGACAGTGGAACGCTGTCAGGCCAGGTGGCCTTTGATCAGCTGCGCACCGCTGGATTACGCGGCTCAATGAGTGAACAAAGTTTGAATGACTACTACGGTGGAAATGTCTTCTACACCTCAATTGTCGATCAGACAGGGGTTTCTAGACAGATTGCCGTCGCAATTACACGTGGAATGAATGGGTCTACCGGCCAGCAGGAAGTGTCCTTGCAGGTGTATCAACGTGTCTCCGATACCGGTGGAGCGGGCGCCTCTACGGCGACAGACACGGTGACGAGTGCCTCCGACACCTGGGTCCGGGGCGGGCAGGTTGCTCTGGCGATCGATTCGGCGGGAAAGGTGCTTACAACTGGTCTTACTTCAATCGGACTTTCCTTTGCCAACCAAAGTATTTCAGGTACCACGAGCCTCGATTTACGTGCTCTACAGTTCTCTGGAGCCATCGAGGGGTATCGAGTAATGACGAAGAATTTCATGACGATAGTTGAGGATCAGCTCGGAGTTTCAGGACCGGTTCCCGAGGATGATTTCTTTAATGATCTTGGTGCTGATTCGCTCGACGCCACGGAGTTTATTATGGCGGTCGAAGAAGAGTTCCAAATCAATATATTGGATCCTGAGGTCGCTAACGTTCGAACGGTTGGTGAGTTCTTGGCGATAGTTGCATTGAAGCTGAATTACAACTCGCAGCCCGGCCAAGGCGTAATAGATTTCACCGGTGTTGAAAGTCAGTCACGTGCGCGCAACGCTCTCGATGTAGTTCGTCAGCGTCAAGCCGAGCTCTCCACGTCGCAAGGAGTGATGGGTGCATCGCAGAGTCGCCTGGAGGCGTCGCTCTCGGTTTTAGGTGCATCGCGCGAGGCTTATGCTGGGGCCGAATCAAGAATTCGCGATCTTGATGTTGCGCAAGAAACGGCGCGCCTTGTTGCTGCACAGACAGCTCAGCAAGCAGGGGCCATGATTCTGGCGAGCGCAAATTCCCAGCCAGCACTGCTCCTATCTCTACTCCGTTAAACCTTTAGCGTTTAGCGTCGAAATGCAGTCACTTTTTTGAGCTAAGCCCTTATTTTCCTTGGCATATTCCTTGCTTTTAACTACTGCAGAGGTTGCGGGTGGTATTCCAATCGAGTGTGTTCAGATACTTAGCTATTGTCGGCTGTGTTTTGTTAGGAATCGGACTTCCTAATGCGCAGGCGGAAACCCGTGCCTGGAACTCCCGAGACTTCTTCCAGCTACCCAAGAAATACAAAAAGAAACCGATCGCTTGCTTCCAAAAAGGTCAGCGTTTCCAGGTCGGCTATTCCCTCAAGCAGGGCAAAAAGAAGGTTTGGACGCCCTACACGTCGAAGGCCGATAAGCGCGCACTCAAGAAATTAGGCTATCCGGCGAACTGCCAAGCTGAACGAATTTGCAAACCGAACTTTCGCGATATCGATGTCGAGGTTGGCGAGAACAACTCCGGAGTAATTACCCCTGCAATGGTAGTTGTCGGAACTTGTACCAGCAATGTGATGCTGACAATTCTTGCAGATCCCACCCACGGCGCTGCAAGCACAGATGGCGCAGGGATCTCCTACACTCCTTCAAATCATTTTCGCGGCAACGATCAGATTCGCGTTGGCATGCAGGGCAGTTCAGTAGTTTCAAACGTCGGCATCCGTGTTGTCGCTACGAAGAGCGAGTTTGCCGGTAACCCTGCGTCATTGGAACCCTATCGCGAAGACCTAACGGCGAATGAAGTACGCGCGCTTCTAAAGCGAGTCGCGCTCGGTGGTGATCAGGGCTTGTTCACCACGGGAATGACCCAAGGGCGTGCCGCTCTCGTCGAGGCGCTTCTGGCACAGGAGAGCTCAAGTGAAATTGAAGATCTCACCGCAGCGGTGGGTGATTTGTACGGTAACTACAAACCGGGATTTCCGGCGGTTACCGGCGGTCGCGCTATGTGGGAAGTTCCGACTACCCGCGCTGCGTGGGCAGTCGAGCTCTTCAAAGGCGCTCCGCTAAAGCAAGTGGCCATGATGAATCTTCATGATCACTTTGCTGCAAATCTAAGCGTCGTGCGTGGGCCAGACCAAGTTGGGCTCATGTTTCCGATCAAAGATCACTACTTGAAATTACAAGATTTTGCGCTTGGCAGCCTTGATGAATTTCTGCATGAGTTGAACTACGACACGGTGATGGGCT
>JAFLCA010000108.1 GCA_017302875.1 Deltaproteobacteria bacterium | reverse complement strand
GCGCAGAAGCGTCTGTTTCTATGCGCGCCGACCGGACGCGCGGCGCAACGCATGGCACAGGTCACCGATCTCCCGGCCAGTACGATTCACCGCATGCTGAAGTTTGATCCGGTACGGGGAGGATTTATGTTTGGCGCTCGAGATCCTCTGCCAGCCGATGCGGTCATCGTCGACGAAGCCTCCATGATTGATCTTATGTTGGCCAAAGATCTCTTTTCTGCCATTCCGCAGAACGCGACACTCGTGCTGGTCGGAGATCGTGACCAGCTCCCTTCCGTAGGTCCTGGCCGCGTGTTTGGAGATCTTATATCGATTCACCAGCTGAAAATTGTTGCGCTCTCGAAGCTCTTCCGGCGCGGCAATGAATCCAGCATTAACGACATCGCCCACCGAATAAACGCCGGACTGGTTCCTGATATCCCTCAGCCGGATGGCGTCACCAAAGTGGATGCGTATTTCTTGCCACGCAGCGAAGCGGAAGAAGCGGCACAGACCATCGAAAGCCTGATCGCTGACCAAATTCCCAAAAAGTTTGGCATCGACCGCAAGGATATTTGCGTTCTGACTCCCTCTAACCGAGGGCCGCTCGGTACCCAAGCGCTTAATGAGCGTCTACAGAATAGATTGAATCCAGCCGCAGCCCTCGACTTCGATCAGACCCTCACGGTGAATAAAATCGATTACCGCGTTGGCGATAAAGTCTGTCAGCGCGTCAACAATTACCAACTCGACGAGATCGGAGTTTACAACGGCGACATCGGCTATATTCATAGCGTCGACAAACAATCGCGCAGCATTCGAGTCGAAATGTGGGACGGACGCCTCATAAAATACGAGCAGAACGATTTGCAGCAGCTGTCGTTGGCATACGCCATCACCGTCCATAGATCACAGGGATCTGAAATCCCCTGCGTGATTCTTGCCCTGCACGACTCGCATTTTACGCTGCTTGAGCGCCAGCTCATTTACACCGCCGTCACCCGCGCAAAGCAACTTCTCATTGTCGTCGGCTCAAAGCGTTCACTTTCTATTGCTTGCAAACGCACGAGCACTCGTCGCCGATCAAGCTGTTTAGCCGAAAAAATTTCGGAGAATGTGAAGCTTCTAGAGCGATAGACAATCAGAAGTGATTGAATCCGGCGGCCACCAGCGGCAGCAAGCGCCCTTCTTCTTCGATTCGGACTCCCTGGCCAGGAAGCATGACGCCAATCTCTGTACCAATGGCAGCCTCCCTATGTTGGGGCGAAACCGTGTAAAGCAGCTCAAAATCCTCGCCGCCGTTTAGAGCCAATGCATAGGGATCGAGGTTGAGAAGCTTGGCGGCTTGCCGAACTTCACTCGTGAGGGGAATCAATTCTTTTCGCAGAAGCGCTGCGCACCCGCTGCTTCTTGCTACATGATGCAGTTCACTCGAGAGGCCGTCGCTCACGTCAATCATCGAAGTAGCAATCGGAGCAATCGCATCAATAATATCGATGCGACAGGTTGGTTTTAGATGCTTCGCCTTCACGGCTGAAAAATCGGGAATTCCGCGCTGCAACAACGCTAACCCGCAGGCAGATCCACCAAGAGGTCCGCTTGAGAAGATCAAATCGCCCGGCTTGGCACCACTGCGAGTAGACACGCAATCCTGTGAAGCGATTCTGCCCAACACCGAAACTGAAATTACCAATTGCTCACTGCCCGAAGTCGTATCGCCTCCTGCCAGCACAGCGCCGATCCTGTCGCAGGATTCATACATTCCGGCATACAGAGAATCGATCCTTTCAACGGGCGTTTGCGCGGGAATGACGATGGAAACAAAAATAAACTCCGGTCGACCACCCATCGCCACAATATCGGAGGCCGAACCTTCTATCGATTTGAAACCGACTTGTTCGGGAGTACCGTAGCGAAAGCTGAAATGGCGCTCGGAAACGAAGGCATCAACGCTCACCGCCAAGAGCTCTGAGCCCACGCGAATTACCGCCCCGTCGTCTCCGTTATTCACAAGAAGCGCAGCATGGCCCTTACGTCGCAGAATGCGATCGAGGAGTTTGAATTCACCGCCCAGAGCTTGAATATGCATAGCTAAGAAGTAAACCTTCCCCGCTTAAGATTCAAGGCAGGTAGAATGCCCTGCCCCGAGAGGCCGCGCCCCTATTTGGGAGAGTAATGTCCGAGCGTAATCGGAGGCCCGAGCTCTGGTCGAATAACCATGCCGGGGTGCGCCTGCCCTGCGAGCAGGCGAGCTTGTTCGACTAAAAGATGATCCGTGCTTTTGTTCTGACCAGCAAGCGTCAGCAAGGCACCCTGAATATACTCGTCTCGCGACGCGCCATAGAGCTCAACCGCCAAGGCTCGCACTGCAAAATGCTCTTTTGGATTAGCTATCACGGTTGCGACGGCACCTAAGTACTCGCGATTTGCGCTATCGGCCAAAATTCGCAACGCTGTACGTCGAGCCTCGAGGGGTGCGTCAGAAGTTCCAACAATTCCTTCGAGAGTTCGCTCCACGGAAGGATTGGGCGCCAATGCCATCGAAGCCTGCAACGCTTGTCCCGCAAGCGCGACGACCTCTCTAGGGCCCTCAGTCATTTTCTCGAAGAGAGCAGCCTGAGCAAATTGATTATCGGAAGTGGAAAGCGCGCCCGAAAATGCCGCGATCATCCCAGCATCCGTTTCACCCACCAGAGCTCTGCCAATTTCTCCCGCAAAGCCGCGATCGAGCACTCCATCCGCGGTATACCGTTTGGACAGCGCACTAAGCGCGCCTGCACGCACATGCCAGTGTTCCGCACGGTCGTTTACAACTAACTTCAGTTCATGAACGGCTTCCGATACGGAGGCACCGACCGTAAGCATACGGTCGCGAGGATCAAGCAGGCTCCCAAGCGCGTTGGTTGATAAAATTTTTGCTTCGCGACTCGCTGAAGAATCTCGCAGCACGTCCACGTGCTCTTCGCGAGCCAAGGCATGGCGATACTCAGCGCTCACAGCACTTCGCCAAACGTGCGTGGCCGTATCGGCTATCGCAGCAAAGGAAAAGCGTGAAGCAGGCGCAAGATCAGCCGAACTGGTGTTGGAGGACTCTTGGATCGCAGCGGACTCGCCCCCCAAAAGCATGGCCCTCTCTTCGCGCGTTACGGCAACGAGTTGCTCCATGCCGGAATCAGCGCTCGGAGTGTCGGCCACTACGGAGGGTTGCGAAACTGGGCTTGGGTTGGCAACGGGGGACGCAGCCCCATTCTCAACGCCATTGTGATCAGCCGGGCCTGAATTAACTACCAAAGCAACCATACAAAACCCCTTATTGCAGCTTAGAAAAATGCCGCCCTGTAGATGTTATGTCGCAGCCCCCGGGGTTTGTGACTTAGTTTGTGTATCTGCAAGATCTGAACACTGCGCGCGCTCCGCCGGCAAAATCGACGAGATGACTGTGCTATTAAAACCACATGGAAAAAGCCGTTCTAACACTAGAACGCACATTCTAATGCCGATCGACGTACGCGTATCTCGCATTTTTTCGTTCGTAGCAGGCAAAAACGACCTATAATGATCTTGAACGCTCCTGTGAGGCGCTTCCTGCCGCACGCACTCTGACATTTCGTTTCAGTAGCTCAATTTCGTGTGTTAATTTGATGCTCGAGGAGCGCGAGAACTCAAGACTGGGGAGTCTTGAGTTTTCAATGTGCAAGTCGCTCCACTACATTGCGTTGGGGATCAGCAATGGCTACCAAAGAGGGGGACACTCCGCCGGGAGTTGGTCCTTCAGACTTTGTGAGTTCCGCACCTTCCGAAGGCGCTGAAGATATCCGTCTGCGAAAACAAAACCCGTTTCTGAGCGTCGCAGGCAGCGCGCGCGTCGAGCCAACTTCCTCCACGATAGTTCGCGAACTACCGCTCCGCCGAGGCAGAGTGTCACTACCCGATTATAAAAAGCTTGTTGGGCAAAGCACTTCTCGCATCGCTTTGTTTGAATTCAGCGGAGATATATCGGTTAACTTTCGCGCCGATGAAATACTAAATCGAATTTTTAGCCACAACTCCGTGTGCCTCGAGGCGAACTTGACCTTCGCGAGCTCGATCCCCGAAGCCTCTGCCGCCGATTGTATTGGAAAATCCTTTGCGACTTTTTTCCCTCCGCACCAAACAAATCTAGAGCTTTTCCGTAAGTGGATCGAGGGCAACTTCTTCCTCTCCAACTTCGAACATCGCACGATTTCAGCAGACGGACACGACGTCGTACTGCAAGTTTCTATCTACACCATTTTCGAAGATGCCTTCATTCGGCGTTTTTGGTACGTGGCCCGTGACATCACGGCATTGAAGCGTGCAGTCGCTTCGCTGCAAACCGCTGAGCAGCACTATCGCACACTGGTAGAGCGGCCCGGCTTGGTGCTCGTGCGCGCCAAACCGGATGGAACCTATCTTTATCTCAGCCCGCATGTGCAGGACATCATCGGCTACACACCGCAGGATTTCGAGCGCACCCCCGGGTTGTTTCAACGACTGTTGCATCCCGAAGATGTTGCGCAACACTCAAAAATTTACGAGACCCGCGCTTCGCGAAGTAACAAAACGGTGGAAGTCGAATATCGCGTACGCAAGAAGGACGGCAACTACCATTGGTTCTTCGAGCGCCAGACCGCCAAAATCGGGGAAGACGGCGAAGTTGAGTATTACGATTCCATTGCCTTCGATATCCAAGAACGAAAACTGCTCGAAGCGGAGTTAGTGCACGCGCAGCGCATGGAAACCATCGGTAGCTTGGCCGGAGGCATCGCGCATGACTTCAATAATCACCTCACCGCCCTGCTCGGTCAGATTAACTTATGTCTGCTTGAGTTAGGGTCTCAGCACTCTTGCTATCCCAAGCTCGCTGCGGCGGAGCAGGCCGCGTTGTGCTGCGCTGAAATGACCAAGCATTTACTCTCGCTTGGTAGAAAATCAGATTCGGATTTAGCACCGCTGCATCCGGGCCAGCTAATCGAAGATTCAACGCGCCTGCTTTCGCATCTCCTACCACCGAACATTGAGGTGACGCTCTCCTGCGATCCTGACTTGCACGCCGTCAACGCGAATCAGGCGCAGCTCCAGCAGGTACTGATGAACCTGGTGATAAACGGAAGAGACGCCATGCCCGAAGGCGGCTGCATTCATATCACCGCGCGCAATCGCACCCTTGAAGAAGGCCGCCAGTCAGCCGACTACCCGAAGGCCGAAGCAGGTCGCTATGTCGAGATTACGGTGACTGATTGCGGTGAGGGCATCCCGCCCTCGCATCTGCCGTATATCTTCGAACCATTTTTCACCACCAAACCCGTCGGCGAAGGAACCGGACTGGGCTTGAGCATGGTGTACTCGATTATTTCCTCGCACCATGGCGCAATCCGAGTTTCCAGCGAACGCGGAATCGGAACTGCCTTTTCGTTCTTGGTGCCCGCGCTGACCACGGTACCGGAACGACTAAAGCGATCCGAGCCGACACCGTTGCCCCGCGGCAAGGAATGCATTCTCGTCGCCGATGACGACGAGCTGGTGCTATCCATGGTCACGACTGCTTTGTGTATGAGTGGCTACAGTGTGATCAAGGCTTGCGACGGACAGGAAGCGCTCGACATGTTCCGCAAGAACCAGTCGCAGATAGATTTAGCGATCATTGACCAAACCATGCCAAAACGGACGGGCCGAGAGGTGATCGATGAAATTCGCTCGATGGATACTGACATGCGAATCATCTTCACGAGCGGATTCGGGCCTCGCGAAGCCGACTTTATCTCGCCCAGCAATCGCTTGGTTGCCTTCATGGGAAAACCCTACTCCTTGCCCGATCTGCTGCAAAAAATCCGTGATCTCCTCGAGCCAAGCGAGTAGATCGATTTCTCCGTAAGATCCGCCACAAGCCCCGGCAACAAGGCCTTTTGACAAAGAAATAAGGCAGTTACTATAATTCGCCTGATTCTAAACCCACTACCATTGAAGTAATGTCGGCCGCTAATACCTCAGCTCCACAAACCACTCCGTGTGCCGATGCCCCGACGGGTTCTTCAGTGGCGACGACGCAGCCTTTCACGCTGCGCGTCCTTAAGAAGCTCGACGCGATAACGATCCTGAGCGCTGTTTTGTGCGTGACCTATGTCTACCTTTTTTGGAATAGCGTCTCAGCTTGGTGGTTCAATCCGCACTGGAGTACGGACGACGCATTGCAGCAAGTCTTCCCTTTTCACTCCGTTCATCACCCCGAGATTTTTAAGGGCGACTATGTCACCGAAGTAATGCTCGGCTACCTCGCCCCACTCCATTATGCGCTTGGGTACGCTATCACGTGGATCTGTGGCGATGCCTTGATGACCGCCCACTACATGATGTTGATCCAAGTTATACTGTCCGCAGGCTTTTTATTCTTGGCCGTCAAGAAAGTGGCTGGGAGTGCCCCTGCGTTCTTTGCGATCTTGTGGTTTTTTCATACTCGCCATGTCATTCAGCGCATGACAGGCGGACTTCCGCGCGGCTGGGCTCCGGTTATATTTACAGGGTTCTTGTATTTTCTCGTTGCTGGCAAGCACCGCGCCTTACTCGCTTTGATTCTGGCGGGCTGCCTCTTGAATCCGCCTGCGGTTTTTTTGGTCGGCGTAACCTACGGTTGCTATTTGCTCATTCAGCTTATGCGCGCCGAATCTCGCGCGGAGTATCTGCCGCATTTTAGACGTCTCCTGCTGTGTGCCCCCGTTTTTGCGGTCGTTACCCTCTATGTGACCCACCGTCCTGAGTCAGTTGGACACTTAGCGACCTATGCTGAAGCTTCGTCGATGCCAGAATTTTCCAGAAACGGTGGACGATTCTCGTATCTGCCCTTCGTCCCGGCGGCGACCGAAATGAGATCCTACGCCGAACGGACTTTCTTCGGAAAGTTCAACAAACCAAGTGCGTTTTGGCGGGAATACACACTCCCGATTGTCATCGGCCTCACGCTGCTTGTCGCTGCCATTGGTGTATTTCGTAAGCGATCTAGCATACCACTCGTGGCGTGGTGTTTTCTTGGCTGCTCCATTCTTGTGTACTTACTGGCCCGCTGGTTGGCCTTTGCCTTATATGTCCCCGATCGACATATAAATATTCCTTTTGCGATATTTTGGATTTTTGCACTGACGGTCGGAACCTGGAACGCGCTGCAACTTACCTCGCGCTCCTCGTTACGCCGATCTTGGCTGAGTGCCCTCGGGTTAGGCTTAATTGCTTTCATTGTGTATTCCGGATCGGAGCTCAACTTATCCAGCAATGCGAATTTCAATTGGAAAGACACTAAACGTGGAGGGTGGACACTGTGGGTGAAGAAGAACACTCCTGAGACTGCCCTCATCGCCGGTTTCCCGACTTTCATCGATCCAGTTCAGCTTTTTGGCATGCGCAAGGGCTACGCAACGATAGAAACCTGGCATCCATTCTATAGCGCTTACAACGAGGAGATGAAGCGCCGCCTGGCTATCTCCTTGCGCGCCCACTACGCTCGAGACCTGGAAAGCTTGGCCTCCATTCTGGCGGCAGAAAAGGTCGATTACTTCATATTTGAGCGACAGCGCTTCTATCCGGAGCGCTTGCGGCGAACTTTATACTTCAAAACCTTCCAGCCTCTGCTCGACGAGCTGACGGCGGGGCCGGAAACCGATTACGCCTATCGTCAGTTGCCGAACGAGGTTGACCTTGAGCGCTTTCCCTTTATGCCGTATCGGGACAGACTGGCGGTCATTGTTGACGTAAAGAAGCTCCAGGAATACCTAGCTAAGAATCCGCGCTCATAGCACTGCTTATGAAGAAAGCCCGCCTCCTTTCGTTCATCTTGTTAGCTTTTTTGAGCTGCGCAGCGGCAATGCTCGGACTGGGACTGGCGTATCAGCGCTATAGCGCCATGATCGCAAATCAGGGGGCGTTCCAGGGCGTCTCTACAGATGGCTGGGTTGTCGATGGCGCACGGCTAAGTTTTCCCTATCTTGCCGAGCGTGGAAACCGCCTTCACCTGCGCTTCAATACGTGGCGCCCCGAGGTACCCCCGACTCAGCTTAAGGTAAAGGTGTGCGGGAGCGACGCCGGCGAATATCTCGTACAGGCGGGAACAGAGCTCCTAATCTCTTTGCGTGGAGACTGCCCCGACCGAAGAACAGAGATACAGGTAGTCAATCCGTTTCAAATTTCACCTGATGACGCTCGGCAGCTCGGCGCGCAATTACTGGAAGCTAAGGTTACCTCTCGCCTCGGAATTGCAATCATCGCCCCTTCTCTGGCCGCCGCAGTTGGCCTCGCGATCTTCATACTAGCGCTTCTGTGTTACTTCGCCTTTGATTCTCAGAAGTATCGGAATCTAGCTTGGCTCATTCCACTCATTGTTTGGATACCACTTCGGCGAGCAGACCTACGCGACCTTGCCCCACCCTTCTGGTTATGGGCGACGTTTACTTGCGTATTGGGCGGCTTTGTATTCGCGAGATTCTTCGCCAACAAAGATCTACAGTCGTCCCAGCACCGACAACTTAAGAACTCAACTTGCACACTTCTACTGATGCTCGTGCTCGCAGTGGGAGCTGCGCTCCGATTCTATTGTCTTAACTTCGGACTCCCCTTCAATTACCATCCAGACGAAATTCCGAAAGCAAATGCTATTATGCAGATGGTGCATAGCCACAGCTTGAATCCGCGCTATTTCCTCCACCCGTCGCTTCTCCTGTACAGCACCTATCTCGTCAACACGATTTTTCACTGGGTATGGCTGGATGGAGATTTTCGCGCATCAGCATTCTTGGCCGGGCGCACGGTCAGTGCCTTGGCGGGCTGCGGCTCGTTACTGTTGCTGTATTGCATCGGCGCGCGACTTTATAGCCGGAGCACCGGACTGCTCGCCGCTGCAATTTTGGCGGTGCTCCCGCTTCATGTGACGTGTAGCCGCTACCTCAAGGAAGACTCGCTCTTGCTATTCTTCATCTTGGCTTGCTTTCTGGCAGTGCTAAAGGCTGTCCAGGAGGACAAGAAAATGTTCCTTCTTCTTGCTGGCGTGCTTGCAGGGCTATCCGCGTCGACGAAATACTCCGGACTTTTGACGAGTGCGATTGTCATGATGGCACCATGGCTGCGCTCTAAGTCGTTTAAGCCTGATTGGGGCTACGCGAAAATCACCGTTGCTGCGCTTGCGCTGGTTCCGCTGGCCTTCCTCGGAGGCTCGCCGTATGTCGTTCTGGACTACCCCAAATTCATTTCAGACTTCAACTATGAGCGCAGTCACATGCTGCGTGGGCACACTCAATCCATCGATGCCTGGTCGCAATTCTGGATGTATCATCTTTCGCGCAGCATACTGCCCGGAGTCTCCACCGTTACCAGCATGATTGCACTTTGCGGGTGTGGACTTTTACTGTGGCGACGGCGGGTTGAGGATCTAGTACTGCTCGCCCTCATTCTTGCTTTCTATCTCCCGGCCGAATGGGTGAAAGCCAAGCCCGCCCCGCAGCCGGAACGCTATATTTTCCCGTGTCTGCCATTTCTTGCTTTGGCGGCGGCCCAATGTATCGAATTTATTTCCTGGACGCGACTAAAGCGCTTCGCGCCGGCACTTGCTTGCATAGCTATCGCCTTTCCGGCTCTTCGCAGCTTCACGCTAGCTCGCGAAATGCGAACAGACACGAGAGTTCAAGTCGCTCAGTGGATTCGCGAGAACGTTCCGCCCGGCAGCAAAGTGCTCTTTGACTGGCAGCCTTACTCCCCAGCACTCTCACCCAAAGAATATTCGATTGAATACATTCTCCGCATTAACGTTCCGCAGCGTCTGACTCCCGCCGCGCTGAAGAAGTCCGATGCCGACTACTTAGTACTGTCCAGCCTGTTTTATGATCGTTATTTTTCACAGCCGAATCCGAATCGCGTGTTTCAAGGACGTTTCAAAGCGGTTTTCACGCGCGTGCCTGTCGTTAAAGAGTTCCGCGCGGCTTCTGGAACGTATGGATTTCATAATCCAACCTTAACTGTGTTCTCGCTCAAAGATGAAGATTTTGCCAAACTCGGAGAACAGCTTGAGCAGAAACGCGCCGGTAAGATCGAGCAAACAAGCAACGATGAACGCTCCTCTCTGCGCTGGTCTATTCCTTAGAGAATACTCTGCATGCGGCTTTTACTTTTAGCTACGCTGCTTCTGATTGACGGCGCTCTGTTGTGCACAGGGAACGTCTCGGCGCGCGGAGTGGCTGCGTTGCTTCTCTTTCTCCTCCCGGGATTTTGCCTGGGTCGCTGGATATTCAGCTCCTGTCAGGATGGACTCGCGCGCTTTGTTTTGGCGCTTGGGTGCAGTTTTCTATTTGCCATTTACTTCCTCTTCGCGTTACAGGCGCTTCCAGGCACATCAAGCCCCGGGGATAATTTGCTGATACTTAATCTCCTGGCATTGGCTAGCATTTGGCACCTGCCTAGAGTTCCGGAAGAACGCCAGCACTTTGGCAGATCAGCCGCAGCGCTCGTAGGCCTTCTGGTCATTGCCTCTTTTCTACGCCTCTGTGTTCTCGGAAACGCTGAATTTCAGGGCGATGAGGCGCGTGCCGTGATTTTAGCGAGTGGAGTAAGTCAGGGAGAAAAAGGAATTCTTTTCACTCACAAGAAAGGGCCGGTCGAAGCATTATTAGTCGCGCCGAGTCTATTGCTAACGGGACAGACCAACGAGTTCGTGGCGCGCCTGCCCTTTAGTTTGGCCGGCATCGCAGGAATTCTCGCGCTATTTGCGCTTCTCAGGAGTTTCGATCCGACGAAGTACGAGGTGGCTGCCCTGATCGCCGCAGCACTCCTTTGTCTCGATGGATTTCATGTGGCTTTTTCCCGGATCGTACAATATCAGAGCATCCTCGTTTTCTTGCTACTCTGTGCCATGCAATGTGCGGTGGAAATTCGAAATGGTGCTCGTGAGGCATCCCGCTACCTTAGCGCTTGCGCGATTTTTTGTGCCGGAGCGCTTCTGTGTCACTACGATGCAGCGCTGGCATTCCCCGCGATTGCTTTCGTGCTTTGGCAGAATTTGCGCGCCGTCGGCAGACCTGCTGGCGAAATATTGCGCCTTTCGGCATTACCCGCGCTGCAGTTTATAGTTCTGAGCGCAGCTTTCTACGCTCCCTTCTTTCTGAGCGAGCACTTCTCCAATACCGCAGGCTATCTGTCGCAGCGTATTGGCGCACATAAACTTCCCACCAATAATCTCCCACGCTATCTCGAGCTTCTGTCCTTCTACTCTGGAATATATCAGCCGGTGATTACCTATGGGGCGCTTTTGCTTGGAGCCGTAGCCTGGTTTTATCGATGTGCCGCATCCCGGATTGCACTCGTAGTAGTTGTCGCTTGCGCGGCCTTGCTCATTCTCAACCCCGCTCCCGACTGGGCGTTTGTGTTTTTGTCCGCTCCAGCCGTGCTGCTCGTTTCATCACCCAACGCTTCGCTTGCCGTACGCGGCTTCACGCTGTGGGCATGGATTGGTCTGTGTGTTTTGGGCTGCTTCTTTGCGCGGCCTAACACTCACTTTTATGTAGCGCATCCCGCCACCGCTGCATTGGCGGGAATTTGTATCGCCGAGGGATTCACCCTGCTGCGTCATCGCGCCACCCGCATTCCCACACTACTCTTCGTTGTGGCGCTAGCCGCGCTCGGCATGATTAGCCTTAATTACCTGCGAGTCGCGTATGTCAGCCCGGAGATTGAATATCGCTTCGCTCACGCCAAGGTGCGTCCAGCTTTTACTCCCAATATTTTTAAAGACGGACTTCCGGCTGGGGCGTTTTTTGGTTTCCAGCATCGCAGCGGATGGAAGGTCGTTGGTAGTCTAATCGAACGTGGCTCGATTGGCGGGTCTTACGATAGTAATGAGGAAGATCTCATTACGATTTGGTATACGCGCGGCATGCAACGAAGGAGCGATTCACCGGAGTTTTATTTTATTGCTAGCCGCCCCATGGATCCAGTTCCGGTACCGCGTTCAAAAATCGAGAAGGAATACTCCTTCTGGGGACGCGTTTACGCGGGTGAGCGGCGCGTTCTCGACATATATAGTCGAAGCACCCCTCCTAGCGCTCCACAAAGGTTCCAAATCGAGGATTTTGAGTCTGAATTTGACAGCACTCCTGCTTCAGTAGGAGAAGCCCGCACTGCTCTTCAACGGGCCATTTCTCGCTAAATTCCGTCTGGAAATTGTCTTGTCGAAACCTCTCAAATGCTTGCATTATGAGGTCGAGGTATCGACATGAAAATCAATAAAATACTGCGCTCCCTGAGCGTACTTCTAATCTGCGCCACTTCTATAATCGGTTGCGGAGGAGGAGGTGGTGGTGGTGGCAGCGGAGACGGCTTTGTCGGTGCTGCAGATTCCTCGATTGAGGTTAGCCCGTCTTCGATTGACACCGGCGACAGAACGCAAGTCACTATCTCCCTCTCAAGCATCCACGATAACGGCATCGTGCTAAAGGTGCGCTATCCAAAGGGACTGGCATACGTGCCGAGCTCTGCCTTCCTTAACGTGAATAACAAGCAGGTCGATATCGGTCCGCAGAAGAATCAAACGAAAGAGACCTACACATACTTGGTTTTCTTTTTGACTGCAGATCAATTCGGAACTGACGGAGAAGGTGAAGTAATCTTCGAGTTAGTTGGCAATTCGGCGGTCGAAGAAGGGCTGGTCGAGGTCGATGCGGACGTAAATGATCCCCTCACCGACGACGGCACCGAGTTCAATGTGAACAAGCCTGAATTCGGCACTGAAGAGTCAGCCGATATTTCGGTAATTTAGTCCTCCTTTCAGCCATTTCGCATAGCAATCTTCCGGTACTTACGACCGAGTTGAGTCATCTTATTCAAGGCTCTAGTCAGCTCTTACTCGGAGAACGGGAAAACAATGTTTGGCGAAATCCTCGGAAAGTTCAAAAGCAAGGCAAAGAAGGAACCTCAGACGCTCAGTGGCGCTATAACGCAATCCATACATAACGTGGTGGGAACTAACAGCATCCCTTCCATGCCCGGCGCTGCACAAAAGGCATTCCAGCTGGCCACCGATCCAAACGCCGAAGCGCGAGATTTCATCGAAGTAATCGAATCCGACGAAGCTATGTCGGCCCGCGTTATCAAGGTTGCAAACTC
>JAFLCA010000107.1 GCA_017302875.1 Deltaproteobacteria bacterium | reverse complement strand
CGGTTGCACGCGCACGCTTGGGAAGAGAGGCCACATTCATCGAGCGTTTGTCCGCCGTGTTGCATGATGTGCGAAAGCCGGCGTCTCGGCGAGCGTTTGAAGATGGCTCGGTAGATTTTCCCGGGCACGAAGCTCTCGGCGCAAAAGAGGTTCCAGGGATTGCAAAGACACTGGGACTGTCCGAGCGTGAAACAGCGCAACTGCATTTCCTAGTGGCGCGTCATGGCGATGCGCACGGTGTCCCCGTCCTCAGTCCGCAAGAGTTGCAAGAGCTGACTTCCTCGCCATGGGCAGAGAGTTTAGCTCTCCTTCAAGAAGCTGACGCCAGAAGTTGCATTCTCTTAGATGGGAGTCACTTGCCCATATTCTGGAATGAGCTGCTTCCAAGAAAAGACGCGGCTGCATCGACCCGACCATAAACCTCCGACCGCTTTTCCGCAGTCGGAGTTATGCCCCGTCACAGGTTAGAACTCCAGATGGAAGTGTGTATCGTGCTCGCTATCAGGCAAGATTACACGATCTACTCGGCGGCCATTAGTAAGAGTGCGTCCCGCAATGGCTTGGTAAAATGCGTTTCCCGGGTTTCTGTTGAATCGCACGTACATAAACCGAATCCTACTGCCTAACCCGCTATTCAATAGAGAGATTAGAGACTCAGCGGTATCAGCGTTCAGCGCGTTATACCCTTCAACCCAACCGTCAGCAGAGCGTCCGGTCTGGTGCATCGAATGTGGCGGGAAGCGTCCGCCGTTCATATTACTAAAGTCGCCCCAACGACCAGCGCTAATCTGATTGACGATTTCACGCACGGAGGGAAGGAGCCAGTCATCTCCTCCCTCGGTTTCATCGCGACCATCGTAACGGGAAGCTCCCGTATACCGCACAAGCTGCCGCACGGTGCCTACCGAGGAATGAGCGGTCTGCCCCTGCGCAGTTTTTGCCTGGATCACAAGCGAAAAGCCGCGATCCGTCTCGGTGGCAAGATTGACCAACTCCTTCGGAAATATCTTGAACAGCAACATTGGAGATTTAATCGCTATTACTCCTGACTTGCCGAATTTCTTGTTCAAAATTTTGCTTGCAGCTTGCGTGCTGAGCTGGGCTTTTGCCACCTGCACTCCAGCATCCATAAGCTGCAAGTAAACTTCAGTCACTTTATCGTCTGCGTCACCCTCCAAGGTAATCGTGCCGTTGATCCTGGTAAATCCGCCAAAGTATGGGTGAGTTTCAGCGCTGAGGAATTGCAGCTCTCCATTGTCGATGTCGAAAAGTTTAGCATCAGTAATTGCAAACGAACTTTCCTCGATCTTATCGACAACTACACGCGAGTCATATGCTCCGTCGGCCACGTTTGCAACAACCACTGATGCTTGCACGACCTCCGGAGTGCTTTGACTCGATTTATTGCGATTCACGGGAATGACCGTGGATTTCCACACCGTATAGCCAGAGGGACTAAACGCAGCCCGACCCAAAGCATTCATGCTACTTCCGTCGTCGAGGATATGAGAACCCTGACTCGAACGAAGCGCCACATTATAGAAATCGTTATACTTGCTTCCAAAGTATCCACCGGGATACTCGCTAGTTTGAAAGCGATAGCGAATCTTGACCAAACGGGAACGCGGATCCGTTCTGAACGTGCGCGTCATAAAACGGGGCCCTTCCCCACTGGTTCGAAGAACTAGGTCTTGATCGTTGCCAGTCGGCGGTTCGGCACCCTGCTGAAGTGCGAACAACGGTCCACTTCCATCCTCGGAATGCGGAACCACCCCAACGGGAGCTCCCGATCCGATCGCCCAGCCTTCGAGACCCTTGGATATGTCATTGTTATCAACGGGACTCTCATCGAGCAGTGGAAGCATGGTAACTGTGGTGGTGACGTCACTCCCCGCTCCAGCACTAAACCCCGAGAGCCCATCGGAAGAGAGCGCCGAGAGTGAAACCGTGGTACCAGGGAGGTCGTTAAACACTGCTTGGCCGGCACTGAAATTCACGGCTCTAAAAAAGGCGGGATCGTCGGCGATCCTCATGGTCAGCTGTCCGCTATCGACGACCTGTCCGGTAGCGGTTCGCATAAGCACGGTGAGGCTGTATGAACCAGCCCAAAAACTGAATTCTCCTTTGGCCTGCAAGCCCTCTGAATCAAGGGCCAGGACGCGAACTTTATTGAGCCCATCAAGAAGCGGCGCGTTAAGCGTGAGAATCCCGCCGCTAAGTTGAACATCCGGTGCAACGTAGGCAACATCATTCAGAATAACGGTAGCGTCAGTAAGGTCAGCGTTAAAGGTTCCACCGAGCATTGAGAAAGCCAGCGCTTGGGTGCGCGGACGAATAGTGAACTCGTCACCGTTCGCGAAAACAATTTGAGCGGCAGAATGGTTCTCCTCAAGGTCAGTCGCATTCTGGCAAGCCACTCCACTAATAACACCGTACACAGAAACCGGCTGCACTTCGCTACAATCACGCTTGGTGGTTCCGTTCTTCTTCTTCACCGTGAGGCACGCGGTTTGTCCTAGTGCAGCCACTCTGCTGGCACGGGGTTGCACTGCGAGAGGTCCACTAAAATTGAGAGTGGCCTTAATGGGGTACTTTACAGTCAGGATTTTTTTGAACTCGAGCGCCGAGCCATCTTTTGAGATTTTGAACTTAATCTTTTTGTTGGCAGCATCTTTTGCGGTCAGTGACTTGAAACTATCACCCAACCAGCAGCCTTTGATCTGAATGCCTTTATCAAGGGTCGCTCCCTTAGGGGCGCGAGGCCGTTTAATCTTAAAGGAAATTTTTGAGGTCACGCCGGACTGAAGGAGTCCTTTGCTTTCGGTGACGAACGTTTTTGACTCTTGCGGCGCGGCGAATGCTTCAGACCCGGTGAAAATTGAAAGTGCTGTGACCCATAAGACAGTTAGAAACTTCAATCCGAAAGAGAAACTGCGGCTCGACGAGAAGGAAGGATTCAGCATTGGGCACCTCTAAAATCGAATGGCACTGCGCGCGCAAGTATTGTTCAATCATTTCGCCAAATCAAGTTCGTTCTGTGTCAGAATGGTTGATCGCACATCAGGTTGAAGGTGGGGCCGTATATTTGCTGTGGATACCGTAGACGCCAATAGATCGATCAGCACGAGGCCTTCAGCAAGAGAATGGATAATAGCCTACAAAGACGATATAGTGGCGCGATAACTCCTGGCGGCACATAGTTCTTGAATTTCGAGTTCATCCAATGCATCCCACTCACGTACAGTCGAGCCCGGTAAAGAACGAAGTGCCGTTTCTGACAAATAGTAATTTGGACTGCGGCCCCGTAGCGCTAGCGATGACATGCGCATTCTTCGGTCTGCAAGTACCGCAGCCTCGCATTCAGGAACTCGTGGTGGCTGAAACCTCGGGCGCGACTTGGACCTTAGGACTCGCTGCTGCGGCCGCCGAACTAGGGTTGTCAGTTCGCATGTATTCTAAAAATTTCGGAGTGAGCGCAGCGAACTTCAATCTAGAATATTATCGCCAGCACGCCAGTGGTCTCTCGGAAGCTCAGCAAAAGCTTGCCACACTCGCCAGTCGCTGCAAATCTCACGGGGGTTTTCTTGAAGAACGCTCTCTCTCACTCGCGGAGCTGCAAAGGGCCGTTACTCAAGGGTCGGTGCCAATTCTTCTGCTTGATTGGTCGAAGGTCATTGATCAACCTTCCTACATCGGTCATTTCGTGCCAATGGTTGGGCACACGAATACTGAGGTCCTAGTGCACAACCCAGGCCCACGCGACGCCGCCGCATTTCAGCCGCTGCGCAATGAAATTTTCGAGATAGCGAGGACTGCTCCAGGTACTGACGAAGATGTACTAATCATCACTGGGTTACGTACCTAGCCCCACTCAACTGTTTACCCATTCGGTGCGAGGTTATGAGTAACCCCTTGGCAGTTATCCTTCATGGCGCTTGCGACCGCGAGGAATACTTCAGTGAGAGATACCCCTCCCTCTCAAATAGCCACTGGCTACCGTGGCTTCAGAAACAACTATTGATGGCCGGATACGATGCTCAATCCCCTGAAATGCCCGAGGCATATCTTCCCGACTACGCGAAATGGGCTCATGTGTTTGAACGCATGGCTCCGGATCTATCCGAGTCGTCTATTTTGATTGGGCACAGTTGCGGTGGTGGATTCTTCCTCCGCTGGCTAAGCGAGCACCAACTCAGAATAAATAAATTGGTGTTAGTCGCTCCATGGATAGATCCGGACAAGCGACGTGCGCAGGGCACCTTTTTTGATTTTTCACCCGATCCTTCGCTCACTCAAAGAATGCGCGTGGAATTGCTCGCCTCGACGAATGATGCCGCTGACGTACAAGAATCAGTTAATATCATTCGTGCCAAAATCCCAAACATTCGCTATCACGAATTCAAGGACTACGGTCATTTCTGTTTTTCGGATATGAATACGGAAGTTTTCCCCGAGCTTCGCGAAATTGTGTTGGCAAAGCTCTGATTGTTTATTGAATAGGTGCTGCGTATGTCCGTACTCTCCCAGACGGTTATTCTCCTGGTGCTCTCGAATGTCTTTATGACTTTCGCCTGGTATGGACACTTGAAAAACCTGTCCACCGCACCTTGGATAGTTGCGGCTTTAGTAAGCTGGGGCATCGCACTCTTTGAGTATCTCCTCCAGGTTCCAGCGAACAGAATCGGGTACACTCAGTTGAGTCTTCCGCAACTAAAAATCTTACAAGAAGTGATTACCTTAGCGGTCTTTGTCCCCTTCTCGATTCTCTATATGAAGCAGGGGCTAAAACTGGATTTTCTGTGGGCCGGGCTCTGCCTTGTTGGCGCGGTTTATTTCACATTTCGAAGTGGGTGGAACGCTTAGATCGCTACTTGGGGCCACTCCCTCCCTTTGTTGATAATTCGTTAGGGCCATTGATTCAGGCCGCAATTTCGCTGAATATCGGGCGCAAGGTCGTGACTATATATGATAAAACTAGAACCGCCACTACATGCCCCTATTGCAAGACTGTGCGGCGTAAACACACCGCCTGAAGCAGTCGTCATTGCATCCTCCCGACAAATCGACGAAGTCATTCGTAGCTTAGCGGTGAGCATCCAACCCTGGATCGACACCCAATCCGAATCCCCCGTGTTACTTGTGGCGCTCCTTGAAGGTGGACGCTTCTATGCTGACAGATTGTCGGAAGCTCTTAAGCCGATTTGTTCATCTCCGTTTGAGCGCATGGATATAAAAGTTTCTACTCGTGATGGTGACGGCCGTCCGCTTGAAAGTCCTGAAATTCGAGGGGATCTCTCGCTAATTCAGGGCCGCAGGGTGTTGATCGTCGATGACATATTGGACTCTGGAATTACACTGCGGCTCACGAAAGAATGTTTTGACCCGCTTGTTCAAGAATTAAGGTCCACGGTTCTTATACAAAAAGATCCACCCAATGCATCGGGTAACGCTGACCCCCTGCGGCCTACCGCTGACTATGTAGGATTGTCATTTATCGATAGCCGCTGGTTTTCGGGCGCGGGGATGGACATGCCGGGAGATCCTGAAGGCAGAGCTCGTAACGCCGCTCTCGTAATTGCGTATCCTCCTGTCTTCTAGATTTACTACCGTAGCCGTTCAATCGTTGGCGCTTGTCTTGCCCAATAAATATGGCCTATCGTTTGCAGCATGAAACGAAACAAAGCGCGTGGGACATTAACCATTGTGGTGGGGCTTCCCGGTTCCGGAAAATCCCATCTTATTGAAGAGCTGACGCGGAAAGCTACTGGGCTTGTCCGCGATGACTTTATGGCCGGGATCGAATATTCGCCGCTAATTTGGCGCTTACCTACGGTTACCGATAGCGCAGTCTATCCGCGGCTTATTTCCGATCTGCGCAGTGGAAAGCAATGCGTCATTTCAGATATTATTTTCTGCGACACTCTTATTCGGCTTGAAATAGAGAATGCGGTGCGACGGGATGTTCCAAAAGTGGATCTACGCTGGGAATTTTTTGAGAATAACCCTACTGCCTGCAAGGCCAATGCGCGCCGACGCGCTCGTAAGAAGTCCCTCTCAAAGGAGCTGAAACTGATAACGTTTTTGAGCCGGAAATACATTCTGCCCGAGGAGGCAACTGCACATAAAGTGTGGGTAGAAAAGACAAGTAAAAAGCGCACAACACGCGGCAAAAAGCCTGCCAGAACTTCAACCCGAAGGAAAAAGTAACGTGCCACAGCTATTTCTATTCGGAGACAGCATAACCTGGGGTTCTTGGGACCCTCCCGGCGGCGGCTGGGCTCAGCGGCTACGCTCTGAAATCGATCTCTATCAGGCAGGTAATGATCACTTCTGGTGCCCCGCCTACATTCTGGGGATTCCCGGGGAGAATGCTGAAGGAGTATCAAAGCGAATCGGTGCGGAAATTAAAGCGCGCCTTGATTCAACGGAGGAACCAGTGGTTCTAATTGCGATCGGGACCAATGATTCTGCCGTTATTGAAAACGGGAAGTCTTACTCCGTCGTTGAGTTTAAGGATCACTTACGAAATGGTCTCCTCACAGCCCAACAGTTCGCGAAAAAAGTTGGCTTGATCGGTCTTCTTCCTGTTGACGACACTCTCTTAACTCCCGTCTCATGGAACCCATCAATATCGTATCCCCTCGCACGCGCTCGTGAGTTTAACGCAGCTTGTCGGGAAGTTGCAGCTCAACAGAAGGTTCCGTTTTTAGAACTTTGGGATGAGTTTGAAAATTATCAGCAGAGCATGCTCTTCGATGGCTTGCATCCCAACTCTGAGGGGCATGCGTGGATGCATCAGAAGGTTCGTGATTTCTTATGCTCAACGAAGATGCTGTCCCAACCGTTCACTAAATCTACATGCCCGTAAGCGGGCTCTTGTTCTGAGACGAATGACGTTAAACGCAGCAACTCGAGTTTCCGTCCCAATCTCGGCATCGTGGAATCACATAGAGTCCTGATTCAGAGAACCGCAACTGCTGGCTCGGGACACCGTCTAGTCTTTTTAACTATGAAATTCCATTAGGAACAGGCATGCGACCGTAACGTAGAGTGGGCGTACGACCAAAACCAATGGGATCGAGTCTTGCATGGATCCATTACTCGGCGACTTAGGATCTAATCGCTAATCTACTAAAGGGCCTTGAGAAACTATGAAATTCAAAATCTTCGGAATATCGATCCTGCTCCTTTTGTTCTCCCTTGAGACACCCCGGGCGTGGTCGCAGGACCTGAGCAAGTTTGAGTCATCGAAATCCGTGCTCTCAAACCTGGCACAGACGAATCTCTCGCGACGTGCGCTGGCGAGCTGCGATAACTTGAATCCAGGCGGCGACAACTACTCCTGCTCTCAGTTCTGCGAAGCGATGAATACCAATCCAGATGGCAGCATGAACCCGGACTATGCGGGTCCTGTTTGCGTCGATCTTGGTCCAGGAAAGTACAAGTGCGAGTGTTGTTACTACAATGACGATCCTCCCGCAGACACTCTCTGCGCGAATGGTGGTGGCGGCGGGGTAGGCCCCGCAACTGCAAGCGAGCTGGAAGCCTCGGCCTTCGGACTGAAGGATTTTTAAAAATTCTCGATCGAGAGCACGATACAGTCGATGTGCACGCCAGAGAAGCGTCAGGGCTCATGACGCTCGAAGATCAGTGCAGTGCTTTAGACTCAAAAACCTCGAAGACCATCCCTTCTCGAAATATAAGGGGCAGCTCTTTGGTTTTCTTAAAATCCTTGAGCTCAGCAAAGCAGCTCGGGGTTTTCTTAAAGTGGATATGGAAAATGGTGATTTCTCGCGGAGATTTATGGAAGGACTCTTCGATGTTCGAAGCCACCCTGGCTAACACTTCCCCAGCGAAGGGATTAAATAGAAACGCTACGGTCACATCGGAAGGAACCTCGTAGGCGCGCGCATCGGCATTCACAATGCTGATGGAGTTGCAGAGCTTAGGAAGACGCATCGCGCGAACATTTGATTCTGCGATCTCGCAAAGATATTTGGATAATTCCAAGCCTATTATTCTGTGAAATGGAAAGCGTGCGGCGACTGCCAGGACTCTACCCTTCCCGCATCCGTAATCAATTAACACCTGCTTGCGATTCTCGAGATCTAAGCTTTGAAATGCAATTTGGATTGTCTCGTAATCAATTGGATCATAGTCAAGACAGTTAGGATCGTCGGTCAACGTACGAGCGCCGATCCAGCCCCGCGTATGTATTCCGTAGCGCCGCTCAGTAAGCTCGACACGCGCTCGACGGAAAAGAAATGCTGGCAAATGAGAAACACCTTGTGTGCGCACGCGCTCACGAAGATACGCCACGAATCGTGATAATTTGGTGAACGGGGTGACTTCCATGGGCGCTGTGAAAGTTAGTACCTCATTTTAACTGAATGGCGATGTTAAGAAAGTACGTGTGTCCCTGAGTCGCCATTTGCTACAATGGAGTACTTTATATGAAAAATGCCACGATTAAACCGCCCCGACTTCGAGCAGGAGACACAGTTGCTGCAGTTAGCTTGTCCTGGGGTGGGCCTGGAGCCATCCCGCACCGCTACTTGGCCGGCAAAAGGCAGTTCGAGCAAGAGTTTGGCATCCAAGTGCTTGAAATGCCAAACACCTTAAAAAGCCCCGAGTGGCTTTCACGAAATCCGCAGGCCCGCGCGGAGGATCTCATGCAAGCATTTACGGACCCCACCATAAAGGCTGTTGTCTCGACGATCGGTGGCGAGGATTCTATCCGCCTACTCCCCTATGTGGATTTGAAGGTGCTAAGGAATAATCCGAAAATTTTTTGTGGCTACTCCGATTCTACCGTGACTCATTTCATGTGCGCAAAGGCCGGGGTCACTTCACTCTATGGGCCTAGCTTCATGTCAGGCTTCGGTGAAAATTGTGGAATGCATCGCTATCTCGCAGACTCCTTCCGTCAACTTGCATTCTCTGCGCAGCCAGTGGGCCCGATTTCGCCCAACATGGAGGGTTGGACTGTCGAATTTCTAAATTGGGAGGATCCCGCAAATCTTTCTGTAAAACGCACGCTTCAACCATGCACTGGGTGGAAATGGCTTCAAGGGAAAGGAGTCGTGCGTGGCCCCCTCTTGGGCGGTTGCATCGAAGTTGTGGATTGGCTGCGTGGTACGGAGCTATGGCCGGAGCAGAGTGTCTGGGACGGATCGATTCTCTTTTTTGAGACCTCAGAAGAAGCAATTCCGCCCTTAACCTTAAAAAGACTCCTGCGTGTCTTAGGAGCTTGCGGATCGTTACAAAAGGCAAAAGCCCTTCTGTTCGGAAGGCCTGGTGGATTTAAGAATCCTGCTAGCTCAGATCAATATGACAAGGCCATATTAAGCGCGATTAATGAAGAACTGGGATTAACCCACCTTCCAATCATTACCGATATGGACTTCGGACACACCGATCCCTTGATGACCATCCCGTATGGAATTGAGGCACAGATAGATTGCGACGCTAAAGTTTTTTCGATCTGTGAGGCTGCTGTTAGCTAAGTGCAGCGCTGCGGTTTTGGGAATCGAGGATGTAACTTTTTACCGTCGCACTAAGTTCCCGCTCAACAAGTGCCTGAGTTTCATTGAGAGCCTGTGCTAGGGTTTCCTGGCCCAGGCCGCCGACTGTATCAATCACCAAAATTGCGCGGGTCGATTGCTCATCAATCTTGGTCCTGTCCGCTTCACGCCAGTTCCAGCGCCGACACAGGAAGCTCTTGGCATCTCTGTAGATCACTTCGCCTGGATAGCACGATTCGTCAGCATCGGCTCCCAGCGCTCTACCGCTTTCGCTGCCGGATGCGAAGGCAAGTTCAACATCCCCCTCGATCTTCGCAAGATCCTCGGCACCAACCGGTACGTGATACTTGATCGATATATAATTGTAGAGGTCCACCAAATTGTTAATTTGCGGCAGAGGCTTATTGCCCGCCCTTGCTCGTCGCAGCAGCGCTTCGACTGAAGAGCGGAAGTCGCGCGGGTCGCTTCCGAATTTTTTAAAGGCCTCACGCCATACTTTTATCTCGGGCAAAGAAGGCAGCTCCACAGAAGCAAGGATTTCTCGTTGACGCAGCTCTTCAGCTCGCAGCAGCTGCTCAATGACAACATTGCGCCCCTCATTCCTCATCCCCTCTATGTAAAGCAGTCCAATACGGACTTCAGGGAATGTATCTACGACAGCAGCGCTTAAAGAAATCTTTGTCATGGCGAGCTCGGGAAATTTTAGTTGAAAGTGGATGATACGATGATCTGCGCTCGCCCTCAAATACTTTCAAAGGTGCAGTGAATTCCAGAAAAGGAAGGAGAAGACAGGTCAATACCTACTGCGTCAGGGGATCAAGAGGCTCCGCTCTTGATCCCCGCATCCTTGCGAACCGCATTTACTCCGAAATGCACTCCTGAGCAACTTCAAGCCAAGGAAGTACCTTTTCTTCCGCGATTTCCAATCCTCCTGACTTCAGCGCCGGCCCATCATGATGATAGGCATACGCATACTGGAAATAGCGGTTAGTACCCGTTTCTGCGTGCTTGCGTGCGAAGGCGAAACACTCTTTCAAGGTTTCGCGCAAACACACAACGTTCAAATCCACCGAAAATGGATCCAAATCGAGCGCTCCAGCTCGAAGACTCAGAACTCTACGGGTACGATCCAAGAACTGACCAAGACCGCAAGCCGATGATGTCCCTGCCGCCGCGTCCGGGTTGAATCCCGACTCATGGCGACAAAGCGCAATTGCGAAGGCGACTTCGTCTTCGGTGAAGCGATGTGAACGCAAATCCTTCACCAGACGCGCAACGCACACTGCTTGCACGGCAAGCGGCGCATCTCCCCATCGACGCGACCGGCCGGCAAGCCCGTCGGTATCGATGATCGGATCGAAATAGTGAGAGTGGCCCACTACAAGTTCGGTCCGGTATCCAGGTCCACTCTTCGGGACGAGGATAGGCCGCAATCGCTCGAGCGTCAGAGCTTTGCTCTGAGTCGCGATGAGCCGGACCTGCTCGACCGCAGGGCTATCCGGAATCTCTTGCACGAGGAGTGCCGGGCGATACCTCTCGGGCGGAGAGTTTGAGCCGTACTCAACTCCTTGCGCCCGAGGCAGACAAACAAACATCATCGCCAACAGGAAAGAGAGCAACGTCACAGCCAGCAACTTAGCGCTACTGTTCATGGCAGAACCTCCAAGTCGCCAAGAAATGATGCCTACGAGGCAGCGTTTCTCAGAGACGGAACGAGAAGACCTGTCTTCTCCATATGTAGTTGGGAAGGAACAATAGTGCTCTATTGGTATGCTCTAGACTGGCGCAAATGTGCGCTAAGCGAGTAAACTGGCGGTCTGACTTGAATTTGTGCTGCTATGGATGAACACAAGGAACCCGGTCTTATAATTCCGCTTTTCGCCCTTCCGACCAACGTCTTTCCTGGCGAGACCCTTCCTCTCCATGTTTTCGAGGACCGCTATAAAGCCCTGGTAGCCTACTGCCTTGAAGGGCCCCGGCTCGGGAAGCTACGCCCCTTCGGAATCTCCCTGGCAGGCAATGATAAGCTGGAAGATATCGGCTGCGCAGTTTTGATTGAGCGGGTTGTCAGCCAGTATGAGGACGGGCGTCTGGATATTATTACGGTAGGCCGCGAACGCTATCGAACTCGGCGAGTAATTCGCGAGAAGGAGTATCCCGAAATTGAAGTCGATCATTTTGGGGACACCGTCGAATCCAATTCAGTGGAAAGCGCCGACGTAGCTATCACGCTTTACATGAAGATTATTGAGCTGGCGAAGGGCGAGCCGCCGAAAGGAAATATGGAGCGCTCTCCCCGATTGTCGTTCGAACTTGCCCATAATTCTGGTCTCGAGCCAGGCGAGCGCCAAGTGCTCATGGAAATGACCTCAGAGGAAGATCGCCTACAACATTTGATAAAATATTATCGGGCTCTTATTCCTGTCCTTAGCTGGCGAGAAGATGTGCAAAGTCGAATCAGAGCGAACGGGCACTTTCGAAAATTTCCCAGTGTGAAGATTTGAGCGATCAGGCTTTGCTCTTTCCGACCTGCGGAACGCCGTAAGCCAAATCATGCAGCTCTCGTAGTGACTGCTGCGCCTCTTCGGGAATGCGCGTTCCCCCACTGCCGGTGTAGCCAAGTGTCACGATTTCACGATACAACCCGAAAGCGTTCTTAGCGTCTTCGGACCCCGGGAATTCATGAATTACCTGCTCTAGGAAAAGTTCCGGCAGCTCATTAACGAAAAAGAATGGCAGTTCGCTATAAGCGACTCCCAACAAATACAGCGCATGACTGCGTTGCGCCTGCGCTTCCGGGCTCTGATCTTCCAATAGATGATGGAGAATCGCCGTAGCGCGCAACAATTCAACGGTGCCCTTTTTCCGCGAGAGCGGGTCATTCATCCCCAGACCTTGACGCAACAAATTCTCGGCCTTCGCTATCGGCGGCACACGGACCGCGCCCTCGTTCTGCCATCGTCGCAGAGATTCTAGCCACCCCACGATCTCGTCCTCTTCGTAGCGAGAAAACTTCGCGCGCGGGCGAAGTTTGTTGATCTGCGTAATGGCGGCCTGCGGATCCGAGTACACTCGTACATAGATAATGAGCCATTTGCGAAGCGCGTCCATCCGGATAAAGGGCAAATTCGGATCGAGCACCGCAGCTAAATAGGCGTTTTTTGCTTTTTCGAACTGACGGCTGGCTAGGTAGAATTCGCCTTGCTCGTAGTAGTTGAGCTTGCTGAGATCGATGTCGCTATCGCTGAAGTCCGCCTTGACCTCATAACGGGTGTGGCAGGACACACAGTAGTTAGCCGATGTTTTAAGACGCCACAGGGCGTAGCCCTTTTTCCCCTCCGCAAAACGTTTCTGGGAGTCGTCGAGCATCTGGTTAAGAATTGTCAGCGTCGAAGAAAAGCCCGGATCCTCGCGGTATTTGCTGCCGGTGAGGCCGATGCGGTGGACCCCGCCGCCCAGACTTTTCAGAATAGCTGCAATTTCCTGATCGTTGGCGGGATCTACGAAGGTGTCCCGGTTATACATGTATTTCTGCAAATTCTTGAACGCCTCATAGACGACTGCCATGTTGTCTTTAAGAGCTTCAGTTGCCGGGGTCGGTTGAGGATCTTCCGCTCGACAGAGGTTGGCCGCAGCCGGCAAGGCTGCCAAAATTAGGAGCAATATTGTTGATCGGAAAAGTTTGCGCATAACGAGAAAAAAGCTCACTTCAGCTATAGGGCCGCAGCTCCAAAAAGTAAAGAAACATTCACGTATCCACGCGAGGATTCTCTTTCTCAAACTCCATGATCCAGACTCGCTTGAAGGGCTTTTTTAACTTTAGAGCGAAGCCCTCTTTTTCCAGCATTTTTACTACTTCTTCTGAAATCGTAACCTGGCGGCCCTGCTCATCAGTCCATGACAGATTATCCAAGAGTAAAAGGTAGAGGGGCCCGGCAGAGGG
>JAFLCA010000106.1 GCA_017302875.1 Deltaproteobacteria bacterium | reverse complement strand
GCGGGATTTACAAACGTCAGGGGCAGAACTCCCTGCGCCTTTAAATTGGTCTCATGGATTCGCGCGAAGCTGCGCACGATAATGGCTTGGCATCCAAGGAACCGAGGAGACATCGCCGCGTGCTCACGTGACGACCCTTCGCCGTAATTCTCATCGCCGATGACCACCCAGCCCTGCTGCTTGGCTTTGTAGGCCTTGCCCAGCTCGGGATATGCCACGCCCTTCTCTCCCGTCAGCACGTTGGTGCCCTTGCCGATTTCTCCGGTGAAGGCGTTCGTGGCGCCGATAAACATATTGTTAGAAATATTCGCCAAATGTCCGCGGTACTTGAGCCATGGCCCGGCTTGCGAGATATGGTCAGTGGTACACTTGCCCTTGGCTTTCATGAGCACGACAAGATTTTCGAAATCCTTGCCATTCCAAGCCGGAAATGGATCCAACAGCGCGATACGATCACTTTTCGGATCGACCACTACGCGCAAGCTCTTCCGCTTTGCCACATCCGCAGGCGGCTCGATCAAACCTTCACGACTTAAGACGAATCCCTTCGGCGGAAGCTCATCTCCCTTCGGCTCGGTGAACATGAACTCCTTACCAGTGGAGTCTTTGAGCTTGTCAGTTACGGGGTTAAAGGACATGCGCCCGCCAAACGCCATTGCCACCACGAGCTCAGGCGAACCAATAAATGCCGAAGTTTCTGAATTTCCGTCATTACGCTTACGGAAGTTTCGGTTGTAACTCGTAACAATCGTGTTTTTCTCGCCCGGCTTAATGTCGCTTCTGCTCCACTGCCCGATGCAAGGACCGCAGGCATTCGCCAAGACCGTCGCGCCGACATCGTGGAACGTCTTCAAGTAGCCATCTCGTTCTATCGTTTTGAAGACCTGATCGGAGCCCGGTGTGACCATCAGAGGCACCTGCGCCTTGATACCGCGATCGCGAGCTTGCGCTGCAATATGAGCAGCCCGACTGATATCTTCATAAGAGGAATTCGTGCAGGAACCGATCAGAGCAGATCGAATTTCATCCGGAAACTCCCCCGTCTTAGCCGCTTCTTTCATTTCGGACACCTTTCGCAACAAATCCGGAGTATGCGGGCCGACCCATTGCGGCTCAAGTTTCGATAAATCGATTTCCAGGATTTCGTCGTAGTGCTTCGAAGGATCCTTCAGCACCTCGGCGTCTGGACTAAGATGTTCTTTGTACTTATCAGCCAGCGTCGCTACATCCTGTCGATTCGTATTGCGCAAATAGCTGGCCATGCGCGAATCGTACGGAAACACCGAGGTGGTGGCACCTAGTTCCGCTCCCATATTGGCGATCGTTGCTTTGCCGGTGCAGCTAATGCTTTCAGTTCCGGGGCCAAAATATTCAACAATCTTTCCAGTCCCGCCCTTCACGGTGAGAGCGCCCGCCACCTTCAAAATGACGTCCTTCGCCGAAGCCCAGCCGCTCAGCTTCCCGGTAAGATGCACGCCAATAAGCTTGGGATCGAGTAGACCCCAAGCTTGTCCGGCCATTACATCAACGGCATCTGCACCGCCGACTCCGACTGCCACCATCCCGAGGCCTCCGGCGTTGGGCGTATGCGAATCGGTTCCGATCATCATGCCACCTGGAAAGGCGTACTGCTCGAGCACGACCTGATGAATGATACCGGCACCAGCTTTCCAAAAGCCGATTCCATACTTCTCAGAAGCGCTACGCAAGAACTCATAGACCTCTTTGTTCTCGTCAATTGCGCGCAACAGATCTTTATCTGAGCCGACTTTGGCTTGAATCAAATGGTCGCAATGAATCGAGGTTGGGACCTGCACCGTGTCATGTCCGGTCACCATAAATTGCAAGAGCGCCATCTGCGCGGTGGCATCCTGCATGGCGACGCGATCCGGCCGAAAGTGCAGCGTGGTTTTTCCGCGCTCAGGCAACATCGTTGGCCACTGCGCTATGTGCGAGAACAAAATCTTTTCTGCTAGCGTCAAGGCATGTCCAAGCTTGGCCCGCGCCTCATCTAATTTCTGCGGCAGTGTACGGTAATGCCGTTCAACCAATTCGAAATCTTTTCGTTCCATGACGATCCCCTAGGTTCTAATCTCTAAAATTTATGAATTGAAGTTCCAGGTCCTTCATCGTTGTCCGCAAATAGGCGATCACTTCCTGCAAGTCATCGCGCTTCTTTCCGGTAACACGGATCTGATTGCCCTGAATTTGGCTGGTCACTTTAGCTTTTTGCTCTTTAATAGCTTTATTGACCTTCTTAAGGTCGTCATCACTAAGTCCTTGCTTAATAACGATTTCCTGGCGAAGCATATCGCCGCCGGCGCGCGTGGGATCCTTAAACTCAACCGACTTTAAGCTTACTCCGCGCTTAGAAAGCTTGGTGCGCAATATTTCCTGGACGGCCTTTTGCTTCATATCATCGTCGGCCATCAAGATTATGAGCGTATCCTCCTTTAGCTCGACGGAACTCTTGGACCCCTTAAAGTCGTAGCGCGTTCCAATTTCACGAGAGGTTTGGTCAAGCGCATTCTTGACCTCCTGCAGCTCGACCTTAGACACCACATCAAATGACGGCATAACCCTATTCCTCGAAACAATACTCGGCAGGCGCAATTCTCTCTAACGCCCACTCCTGAAATAATAGTATAAAGCGGTAGATCCGCAATTACTAAAAGCCGCGCTTACCACCGGGCCTTTTACATAAGAGACAACAATAACATTCTAATCCAATATGACTGCTCCCCACAAAAATGTGCCCCCCGGCCTACTTTTTGAGCCTTTCAAGATCAAGACGGTAGAGGCTCTGCCCTTCTCCTCACAACGCGAACGCGAACAGTGGATACAAGATGTACATTACAATGTGTTCGCACTGAATTCAGCGCAGGTGATGATTGACTTGCTTACCGACTCCGGCACTTCCGCGATGAGCGATTTGCAGTGGGCCGATATGATGAAGGCAGACGAGGCCTACGCCGGAAGCCGAACATTCTTGGAACTGCAAGCTACCGCTCGAGAACTGACCGGCATGCCCGAGATTCTTCCTGTACATCAGGGGCGCGCTGCCGAGCACCTGCTGTTTAGTTCGTTGTTGAGCGGAGGCGAAACTATCCCCTCCAACGGACTTTTCGACACCACACTCGCAAACATCCAGGACTGCGGAGCAACCGGCATTAACCTGCCCTGCGCTGAAGCGCTCGACCCCTTTGCCGAGAATCCCTTCAAAGGAAACATAGATCTCGAACAACTTGAAAAGCTGCTGGCGCAGAAGGATTCCAAGATTCCTTTGGTCGTCATGACCATCACCAACAACACTGGAGGCGGACAACCAGTCAGCTATCAGAACCTCGAAGCCGTATCGAAGCTCTGCAAGAAGCATAAGAAATTCTTCGTACTTGATGCCTGCCGCTTTGCCGAGAACAGTTATTTTATAAAATCGCGCGAAGCCGGATTTGCAAACCTCTCTCCCCGCGAGATTGCCTCCAAATGCTTTGCTCTATGTGATGCCGTCACGTTCTCAGGCAAGAAGGACGCGCTGGTCAATATCGGTGGATTACTATGCGTTCGAGACGCGGCTTTAGGTGACAGACTGAAAAATCGAATGCTTGTCGTCGAGGGATTTCCGACCTACGGCGGACTCGCTGCATACTCCATGGCCGCTATGAACCAAGGGCTGCATGAGGTGCTGGATGAGAAATATTTGGAATATCGGCTACGAACCATCAGTTGGATCGTAGAGCGCCTTGCTGCTGCGGGCGTTCCGGTATTGCGGCCCGCCGGCGGTCACGCCGTATACCTCGAGGCCTCGAATTTTTTCCCGCATATCGATCGGGAGAATCTGCCGGGCATCGCTCTCACCACAGCTCTATATACCGAAGGCGGAATTCGGGGCTGTGAGCTGGGCACAGTGGCGTTCGGATATCGCGATAGTCACGGCAAACATGTACTTCCCCATTTGGACCTCGTGCGATTGGCTATTCCACGCCGCGTCTATACCGAGGCCCATATGGGCTATGTGGTGAATTGTCTAGTTGATATGCATCGTCGTCGCGACGATTTTGTCGGATTCGAGTTCTTAGAGGAGTTTCCGGTGTTACGACACTTCCGTTCGAAGTTCCGAAAGCTCGGCTCATAGTAACCTCAGCGCTTTCGTTCTATCCTCGCCACGCCGGGTATAGTAAAACGAACGAAGCGGAATTACCGCCTGCCACGCCACACCGTGGCCGAAAACTTCGAGGAAAAATCTCATGAAAGCACTTCGGATGGCTCAGCTCCTATCAGTGGTTCTCGCACTACTGAGCGTCGCCGGCTGTTCTAACTCGAAAGACGAGCAGCAGGCCGCCTACAAGCGCCGTTGTCAGCAGCTCGACAGCGAATGTCGCCCAGGCTGCGGAGACCAGAAATTCTTCACCTGCTACGTCGACACCAAACAGTTTCCGACCGGCCCCTACAGCATGAGCGACAATTGCTATGCGACCCATGTCGGACGCATGTGTGCCCCGTGTACACACGTATTTGCAGTAAGTTTTGGCGGTGCCTTCCCTACAGTTTCTTGCGAAGAATTTCTGGCCGCCCTCGATAGAAAGAATGCGCAGTGTGACAACTGCCTCTCGAAGTTCGGAGAATCTCCGTTCGCGTTTTAAGTGGTACGATACCGACGAAGAGAGTTAGGCCTGTAACATTGCTGAACGGGCGAGGAATGCAAGTGCATTGGCCACCACGCCGGAAAAATACTTAAGCCGATCCGCGGGCACCGTCGGCAGCTCCTTACCTTCCCGCATTTTTAGCACGCCGGAATTGATGCCCTCCTCCAGAGCGGACGCAATCTGGGCACTATCGCGTTTCCCATCACACAATCCGGCAATGTAGCGGAAGAGATCGGGAACCTGCACCGTCTCATGGCGCAGATTGGTAAGCGGACGTCCCTCTTGAATCTGGGCACGCACAAGAGCGCTCACCTTAGGTCGCACCGCAACCTTTGTTACAAACTGCGGAGGATCCAAATGCAATTCCACCATTCCTTGTTGAAAAAGTTGCAGAACCGCTCGACCAAGATTTTCCTCGTTTACCACAAGAGTCTTCACAAGGGGGGACTTCAAGGCAGCCTCCCGCACCGTTTTCAGCAAGCGCTCAAACGGCTGCCAGCCAGGCCAGGAGTCCTTGAGGGTGAAAAGTACCGCCTTGGTCAAAGCATCCGTCGTCCGCAGCTCCGATCCATTGGGATGAACATAGTTCTCCTGCGTCGCCGACCACACTTCGGGCGTCTGCGAAACTGATTGCAGGGCTGTCGCGACCTGTAACTTTTGAATTGCGGCGGGCGCGATGCGCCGAACTAATTTATTGTCACGGCGACATAACAGCGTGGCGCGAAATGTTCGATTACGCAAAAAGTCGATGTACTGCTCCATCGCGACGATCTTGTCGGTGATGGCGTGCAAGGTTTTCTGAATTTCGGGATCGAATTCCACGGGTGTCATGGTATGGAAAGTCGATTCTCCGAGATAACGCAGCCCCTGGGCCTCCGCCATGCGCGCAAATTCATGGAAGTAGACTGGATTGTTCTCCTTCTCGAGGTGATCATGAAAAAGGTAGGCGTCACTTTGCGTTCGCAGTCGTTCCAGCTCCCCCTTAAGCAGCATCGAGTATGCACTCTGCTGCTGCGCCACGGCCTTCACCGCAAAATCTAAGAAGGCTCGCGCTTGCCCGACGATCATAGCAGGCTCATTAAATTGGCGAGTATGGAACAGCATCATGTCACGAATACTGCGATACATATTCCAACCGGGGAGCGTATTGTAACTAACGTAAGCAACCCCCTGTGGACTTAAGTTTGCCGAACAAATTTCAAGAATCCGCTTCTGCACCTCCGCCGGAACCCAGGAAAACACACCATGACAAATGATGTAGTCGAAGGTACCAAAGGTTTTGTCGAGATCCGCCAAATTCATGCAGCGCAGATCGACATTTTTCAATCCAGCTTTCGTAACGAGCGCTTGCCCGATTTCGATCTGGCGGGCCGAGAGATCCACCCCCACACAACGCGCCTGCGGCATCCCATACGCCATCGGGATCAGATTTCCGCCGGAAGCACACCCCAACTCCAACACTGAGGCTTTGGCGGGAAGCGCGGTCTGTAGGCCGAACAGCCCGGCGATAATGGCAAGGTGTCGCGGGTGCGACTCCGGAAAAGAGAACGAAGGATACGGGATCTGATCGTAGCTCGATGCGTTGGTACTATCGGCGTTCAAGGGCAGTCCCCAAATAAATAGCTTCCGGTCCAATTCGCGCGACCATGGCAAACAGTACCTCATTCGGTTCACCGAACAAGCGTGGAATTATCCGGCGCATATGATAGTCGACCAAGGAAGCTTCTGGGATAAGCGGCTCTTCTGCCAACAACATGGTCAATTGCAGCTCGGTATCCGAGTCCAGCACCTCTGAGAATGCGACAATAATATCGTCTTCAGCGACCGGCACCGAAGAGAGTTCAACTGACACGATCGAATGCGCTCCAATGAGCTGCTCGAGCGAAGCCGTGTCCGATCCAAATTGCCGCGATTCGAAAAAGGGAAATAACTCGCCGCCGCGATACAAGTAGGCACTACCAGGCCCGACTCGTCCGGCGGCGACCACTTTTTTCTCAACAACGATACCCAGCAGAGAAGCCGCCATGCGCCCACCGGCAGCAAGCTTGTGTCCGAAAGAATAGACCGAGGTATTTGCGTTCTTGAACGCGCTCTCCAATACTTCGAGGCTAATTTCTTCTTCACCCAAATTTTGACGCTGCCCCTGTTCGACGCGCGCAAAATAATCCAGTACGGCTGATACAAAGTGCTCGCGCGACAGCTTGCTGGCAACCTGCGAACTAATGCCCTCTCGCGCGGCTGAGGATCCCGCAAAAACAAGACTGCCGGGGCGACCACTGGGGTTGAGGGCAACGTACCCCGAGCGCTCCCCTGCCAGAGGGTAACGATGGAACTGGCAATCTATACGCGTAATCGACATAGGGAAAACGTTAGAATCTGAGGATGATAGTGGAAAAGAGCGCATTGAGAAATCCGAAACAATGCCGCAGCCGGTGGCTGCGCGGCGTCCCAAAGCTCAGAAAAAACGATGTTATTTCAGCCGCCTATCGAGGCGAATGTAAAGTGAGCGTCTGCGCCGTCGATACTAAGTACTGAGAGACGCGCCCCCGCGAGTTTTTCAGCCTCACGTTGTCCAAGGATGTTCAACAAAGGAGTACGACATGGAAAGTCTAATTAGCCCAGCCAGCACCCAATCCTCGCTCATTTCCGGAACCACCAGCTACACGAAATACGACTCCGATTTGCTCGTTTTACAGCAAACATTGGATCTAAGTTCGAGCAGCGACACTTCGAGTGCCTCCATCGATGACCTCTACAAGGGCTTATCGATTAGCGCTCAGAATATTGTCGACAAGCTCAATGAACTGCTGAAAGCCAAGCTGCCCGATGGAATCCAAAGTCTCAAACCTGAAGAGGTCACCCCCGAAGCCACTGCCGAGCGGATCGTCAGCGGAGTGACCGGCTTCTTCGAGGTATTCGCAAAACAGAACCCAGACCTGGATCCAGAAGAACTACTGGCAAAATTCATGAGCGAAGTGCGCAAAGGCGTTGAGTCTGGATACAACGACGCGGCAAAGACACTAGAAGATTTGGGCGCTTTTGAGTTCGATGGAGTAAAGGACGGAATCGAAAAAACCAAATCTCTGATTGAAGAAAAACTGAAAGCCTTCGAATCCCACAAGCGTCAGGATCTAGGACTGGATCCGAAAGTCGATGCGGAAAGTGTCGCCGAGGTGACGAAGCAGCAAGTGCTGCAGCAGGCTGGGAGCGTATCACTAAGCCTTGTCGCCTAAGAGCGAGTTGACGATGCGCTAACTAAACAAATCTCTGGCGTGCCGTATGGCTTCCAAAAGCGGCGGGAAATCATCTTCCGTGCTGTAAACGCCGAGGCTGATTCGCGCGCTGGAGCCTATTCCCAGCCTTTGCAGGAGCGGCATGGCGCAGTGGTGTCCTGCCCGCAATTGCACATTGAACGTGTCAGCGACGGTGGATAAGTCATGCGCGTGCGTATTCTTCACATTAAAGGAAAGGATTGAAGCCTGCGCCCCCTGCTTGGTAATCGGTCCGTAAAGCGTTACTCCCGGCTCACGCGAGAGAAGATCGAAGGCCTTTTGAAATAGCGCCGCTTCATATGCCTTTATGCTATCCAGCCCGATGCTGCGAATGAACTCCACTGCAGTTCCCAATGCAACCGCTTCCGCAATTGGAGGAGTTCCTGCCTCGAACTTGGATGGAATATCAGCCCAAGTAGATCCGCTGGTCGTAACCTCGCGAATCATATCTCCACCCCCAAGAAAGGGATCCATCGCTTCCAATAGTTCCGGCTTGGCATACAAAACACCAATACCGGTTGGGCCATAAAGCTTGTGTCCGGAGAAAACCAGGAAATCGGCATCCATCGCTCCAACATCGATGGAAGAATGCGCAATCGACTGCGCGGCATCCACCAGCACCTTGGCCCCGACTGCGTGGCCGCATGCAATAATATGTTCAACCGGCACCAGCGTGCCCAGCGCATTTGAAAGCTGCGTGCAGGCAATCAACTTTGGTCGATACTGCGTGATCTTTTTTTCCAAATCATCCAGGCGCAGCTCGCCGGCATCCGTTACTTCCGCAAAAACGATCTGCAAGCCTTTGCGAGCAGCAAGCAGCTGCCACGGAACGATGTTACTGTGATGCTCAAGCAAGGTCAGTAAAATGCTATCGCCCTGCTTCAGAAATTTCTCATACGAGTGGGCCACCAAATTGATGCCCTCGGTTGTGCCACGCGTGAACACGATACTACGCGCGTCTCTTGCGCTTAAAAGCTTCGCAATCGCATTACGAGCTTCCTCATAACGCAACGTTGCTTCCGCACTAAGCGAATAAGCACCGCGATGAATATTCGAGTGTTCCTCTGAATAAAAACAAGTGAGGCGATCAATCACACAGCTCGGTTTTTGGCTGCTGGCTGCAGTATCGAGGTATGAAAGTCTGCGCTGCCAGTGGCGCGAGAAAATAGGAAACTCTTTGCGAGCCTCGGCACCCGGTAAGAGCGAGGGCAGCGGCTTTAGGATTGATTTCGACATCGCAGCAAAGGGTATCCAGCTCAGGCAGCGGAATCAAGCGCTTGTGAAGCCTGCTTTTACTTTGTTACGCTAATGGCTCATCTGAATCGCTATGAATACCGCAGCCAGCACCACTATTTCTGCACGCCCCTCCCTGGCGGCCTGGCTCTTGGGCGGCGCATCGCTTGCGACCGTGACTTTTTTCATGCTGGTCGTTCTTAGCTATGGAAAGCTCCTGCGCGAGGAAAGCCTCTACAACAGCCTTCGCGATCGCCTCAAGTTCAAAGAATACAATCGAGCCGAAGTCTTGGTAGAGGAGATAGCTTCGCCGCCATTTGTCTTCTCAGTGTGGAGCTTGTTGGTGTCGGAGCAAGCAAGGCAATCGCGACAAACAAATTTGCAAACCGCGAAGATTGTATTGAGTGTTCTGTCGGCGGTCGGCGTTAATAGAATCGACGAAGCCGAGCAACGCTTAGCCACCCTGCCAGCCAACTCCGGCGAGCATCTAGTCAGAGACTTGCAGAACGAGCTCTTGGCTGTGAAGGAATCGCAAGCAAAACTTGAGTCAAAGCAACGCGCCATACATGCCGCAGAAGACTCCCTGAACGCCAGCGCCAAGCAGGGCACGCTGGTCGCAGACGAATTCGGAGAGTTATTGGGCCTCAGTGCGATCCATGTCAGTGACGAGGATGCCGCCCTCCCCGCGTATGATCATGGCGTTCTGCAGGGACTGCCGCGCCTCAAAGGCCTGCGCGACAATATCGTAGATTTGAATTTCCTGAAGGTGGAACTCGAGGGCCTGCACGCTCACCCCAAAAACGATGGCGCAAACACATTCGAATCATTTACGGCTAAGCTTCAAGCCATCAAAACTTCATATTCCGAAATCAATTCGCGATTCGAAGCTGCCGTCACTGAGCTGGAACAGTCGCAAGATGCTACAGTGGCTCTCGGCAGGGAGGTTTCTGGCCGCAGAAACAAGCTACAGTCGGAGATTAGCGACAGAATCCTTGAACTGCTGCAACCGTCTTTCCTCTAGACCGTCCTAACCAGCTGTAAATACAAACGAAACATACTGAAAATAATTGTTGAATCGGCCCCTACGCTCCGTTATAATCTCCCGGTTCTTTGAGCTCTATTGGGAGCGCTGGTGTTGTTTGCTCTTTGTTGGTTATCGAATGATCGTTCGGTACTCATTAAAGAGCAGTTAAAATGGGTTCGTTCGGAAAGTGTAGGCTCTTCCCTCCAGCAGGACTTTCGTTTTTCTCAGTGTGAAAACGATCGAGCTTGAGCTTGTTACGGTTACCAGACACTACTGAACTCGATTAGAAAAAGCGCTTACTACCAGCATTTTTGGTGTGAAGCGGAACTGCGAAGTCACCTCAGACGTGCTTCGTGTTCTGAGCAAGGGATTTGTATAAATTCAGCCGAAATGCTGAAAATTCCGGTCGCTTTTGTTCGTTAGCTCCTTACATATTTAGTTTTTTATTGCTTTCGCAGCAGCGGGGTTTTTCTGACCCGTACATTTGCTGGAGAAAGACAGTACAGGGATTTTGTCGCTTTTAAACAATAAAATAAGGATAGAAACACCATGAAAGCTTGGTCAAACTCAGATATTCCTTCCGCCGGCAGCTCAGTTCCAGAGAAGCGCCTTCTTGCCGCAGTTCTCCAACGCGCCATCACCGACTTCCTTAGCGGCGACGGCGAAATTCGCGAAGGTGCCCGCGCTTGGCTTATGGATGACGAGCCGACGGATGCCCCGCTCACGTTCAAGTTTATTTGCGAAGCCTTGGATCTTGATTTCATGAGCTTGCGAAAAGCGATCTTCGCTCAGTCCCAATTGCAACCAGAAACTCTCGTACAGAAGGCCATGAACTAGTCGTCCTGTCAGAAGTTCGGCGTAGCTCGAACTTCTGCGTGCTTTCTTGAGTGTTGTATCCAAAAGCCTCGCGATTCTCGCGGGGCTTTTTTATTTGCACGCGCGCCGCCCTTCGAATCTGCATCTAAAATTCAGGGAATGATTAGCACCCTACCGGGAACGCCCGAACTGAGATATAATGTAGGTATAGCGACAGAAAAAACATAAACCCTTGAGACGATTGAAGATGAATCGCTTAAGGGGTTACTTATTGCAGGTTTATGGCGCCATCATCAGAAAAAGGAAATAACCCCGAACTCTGGAACAAGCTCATCCACGAGCTTGATGAGAAGCTGCAACTTGGCCTGCTTGACCACCTAAAGCGCATCGCCTCCTATCACTTCGAAGACGATGTCCTGTACGTCGAACCGGGCACCCCCGAGGATGAAAAATACTTAAACAAAGACTCCGCCCTGCAACAGCTTCAGTTACTGGCGCAGGTGGCCTGCAAAGTCGAGCGCGTCAAAATCAAAAAGCGCAGCGTCTGATTCTTGCGTAAGACATAAGAGGACTTATCGATTTCCCGGCGCTGTTACGCTAGACTTGCGCCCATGGAACACACAAACGATCCCCTTTATAAAATTCGCCATTCCCTTGCCCACGTGTTGGCGCAAGCGGTTCTCCAGATTCGTCCGGATGCCAAGCTAGCCTTCGGCCCGCCAATCGATAACGGCTGTTATTACGACTTTCTTTTCACCGAACCGCTTACCCCGGACAACTTTAGCGATCTTGAAAAACGCATGCGCAAGATCATTGCCGAGCGTCAGGAGTTCAAGGCTTCCGCACGGTCGGCTGCCGATGCAGTAGCGCATCTTCGAAAACTCGACCAGAACTTCAAAGCCGACTACTGCGAAGAACTCATTTCACAGGGTGAAAAAGAGATTGGCTTTTATGTGAATGGCCCTTTCGAGGATATGTGCGCAGGACCGCATGTCGAGCACACAGGACAAATTCCACCTGACTGTTTCAAGATCGACTCCATCGCGGGTGCCTACTGGCGCGGCAGCGAGAAGAACCCCCAGCTTTCGCGCGTCTACTGTCTGGCATTCAAGAACAAGGCTGATTTGGAAGCCTACATCGAGAATCGTCGACTAGCTCAGGAACGCGACCACCGCAAACTCGGAAAAGAGCTTGAGCTCTTTATCTTCTCAGACTTCGTCGGCCCGGGACTTCCGCTGTGGACACCGAACGGAACGGTTATCAGAGAAGCTTTGGAAAACTTAGGTAAGGAAGTAGAGACTCGCCATGGCTATGTGCGCGTGGCGACGCCTCATCTAGCCAAAGAAGATCTCTTCAAAACTTCCGGCCATCTGCCCTACTACAAGGACACGATGTTCCCGCCTATGGAGATTGAAGGCGAGGCAAACTACTACCTCAAGGCGATGAATTGTCCGCACCATCATATGATTTTTAGCCACCGCCCCCGCAGCTACCGCGAACTGCCCTTGCGAATGGCTGAGTACGGAACGGTATACCGCTTCGAGCCGTCGGGAACTCTCTCTGGATTGTTGCGCGTCCGCTCGCTTGCGATGAACGATGCGCATATCTATTGCACCATCGACCAGCTCAAAGCCGAACTTATCGACACGTTTAAGTTAACGCTCGATTATTACACCATGTTCCGCTTCAAGGATGTGAAGGTGCGTTTCTCGACTCACGATCCTGCAAACAAGGAAAAGTTCGTCGATAATCCTGAGCTATGGAAATTCTCCGAAAATGCAGTCGCCGAAGTTATCAAGGAACTTGGCGTGGACTACATTCTCGGCGCGGGCGAAGGCGCTTTCTATGGCCCGAAACTGGACTTCCAGGCCAAAACACTGCTCGGTCGTGAAGAAACAATCAGCACTACCCAGCTCGACTTCGCGCAACCTCTGCGATTCAATCTGACCTACATTGGTCAGGATGGTGCCGAGCATCGTCCGTACGTTGTGCACCGCGCCCCACTGGGAACCCACGAGCGCTTCATCGCATTTTTGATTGAGCACTTCGGCGGCGCATTCCCGACCTGGATGGCCCCACTGCAAGCAGCTATCATCCCGGTAAACGATGACGTCATGAGCTATGCACAAGAAGTAGCTGGCCTCATTCGTAGGCAGTTGATGCGTGCTGAAGTCGACACTTCAGATAACTCCTTCAACAAGAAGATCCGCGAAGCCGTAACTCGCAAAATCCCGAACATCTTAATCATAGGTGGGAAGGAGGCTGAAGCGCGCAGTGTGACCTTGCGTAGGTACTGCGTAAAGGAACAGATCACGATGTCGCTTGACACGCTTATGACGCGCCTGAAACGCTGCATCAGCGAGCGTATCATGGACAATTTCCCGGATGTGCAGGTGCCATGAAACTGACTTGTCGTTGCTGCGGCAAGAAATTCGAGTCGGAAAAAATAGGGCCACCCTTCTGTTCTGAGCGATGCCGCCTCATGGATTTAGGC
>JAFLCA010000105.1 GCA_017302875.1 Deltaproteobacteria bacterium | reverse complement strand
AAATCTTGTGGTCGTCGCACTGACTCTTCGAGCAGATGCCCGACGGCCAGCCGACACACTTGCAGGACTGTGCCGTCGCGATGACAAAGGTCGCGCCTCCGGCAAAGGGAAGCGGACCAGACACAAACTGCACCTGCACGGGATCGTCCCAACCCACAGACACGGCATAGGACTTGCGACCCGCACCGTTCCAGCGCTCAGTGACGACGATTCCGGGCAAAACGCCCGTTCCGTCATTCACACGCGCGTAGAGCCCCTCCCACGTACCTGGTACGGACGAGGGAACGAGGTGAACGGTGGCGGACTCGTCGAAGGTGATCGAGAGCCCTCCAGCAGCGCTGCCCAGACGAGTCGTCGTGAAGGACGAACCGTCACCAGCGCTCACGGAGTGCACCAACAACTGCCGATGGCCGGGCTGATGCCCCCCATCAGCTCCACAGAAACTCGCTGCCAGCGCCATTGAAAGCGCAAAGACTACTTGCTTCATGATGAAGTTTCTCGCAAAGAGGCGAGCAATCAAAACGATGGGATTTTTCTCCTATTCACTCTGTCTTCTTCTCCTTGGCCTGATTGACCACTGCATCGGATGGCCGAACTACCCACGCGAAATATCGCTGCCGAACTACTCGCGGCTTAGCATCCGGCGCGGGAGTCGAGCCTCGCTCGAACTGCCGTGTCTCCCACAGGACCAACCCGTGGCTAGGACTGAAACAGAACAGTTCGACGAAGTGATTTTGTTGAAGGAGGTAGGTATCACAGCACTCGCCGTTGACCTCTATGGGCTCGGACTTCACAGCACGGGCGAGCTTCTCGTCCAAGCTGCGTAGTCGATCCGAATCCCCTATGTGAGGAGCGAGCAGTGAACCGGTCAAACAAGGCTCGCCTTGGCGAGCGCGAGTTTCCGGCACCCCCTCTTCGGGAACCTGATTGAGCTTCGACATTTGCGCTTCGACGCGGCGCACGATCTCGACCTGGCGCTGCTCTGCCGACAACGCGCCCAACTCAGGACTCTTAAGAACCTCTTCACTGACGTTCCTCTGAATCGCTGCACGCCGTAGCTCAGTGACGGGCTCCAAGCGCTGATAAGCCGGGAAGGTCTGGTAGCCCCCTTCGGCTGTCCAGATTTTCTCCTCGACCATATCGCCCTTCAGCGTCACGACGTGCGCGGGAGGAGCCGAGGAATCAAACTGCAAGCCGGTGCTGGAGTTCCAGATTCCGAGTTGATGCTGCTGCGGTGTCCACACCTGCAACGTGAATCCACCCGCGACATAGGTCGCCCGAGCGTACTCATGCAGCGTCGCCGTGGCCTGCGGGGAAGCGCCCTCATGGGTCTCCACAACGTATTCACGTACCTCAACACAGGCGGCCGTGCGCAAACTTTCTACCCACTCTTGAGGAGTCCGGTGAGAAACATCTGCGCAGGCCGCCATCACAAGCAATGCATAGGTAATAAGCCCAGTCATAGGGCCCTCCCTTCGAAGTGATGAGAAGATGAGGAAAGAAGGATAATCGCACTAAAACCATTTAGCGCCCTTCCTCATGGCGCAAAGGCAAACTTGCCGCCAGCGCCATGAGGAAAGGAAAGACTACTACCCGTGCCGCGATGTGAAGGGACGAATCAAAAGGCCTGCGTAAATTGCACATATAGCATTGTTCCGTGCCAGGCTCAATGGAATAGAATTGAGCAAAATGCCCGGCTCGCCGCAGAGACCTCCCCGGCGGCAACAGCCAACGGTTGTAGGGTATTTCGGCATTACAGGATGGGAAGACACAGGTGGCACTGGAGAGAGGAACAAACGTGAAGCCCGTTCTGCGAAGCAAGGAGAGGCGGCATACGAGGACTGACTGGAGTGCACCTCGCTTAGCGGCGACGATTAGAAACGGCCGAGACCGCCTTTTGAACCCAAGCCACCGGCGTTACCAGGGCTAAGCCTGCCGCAGCGAGGCCTCCGTAGAAGAAGCCCTCTTTTACGTGCTCGCTCAAAAACTCAACGATCGCGGCAGCGGCACCGACAGTTCCAACGGCAGAGGCCAGTGTGAACTTGGCAAGCACCACGATCGCCACATCGGTATTAGTCTTCGCAATGGAGTCGCTGGTTTGAGCTAAGCCTTCGGCCAGCTTAATGGTGCGATCGATGCGCCGCACAAAATTTCGCATATCTTCAACATGATTGGGCAGGGCGCGGGCGAGCGACTCGTGTTTGCTGGCCTCTCCGTTTTTAAACATCGCTGCAAGCGGACCCTTCTCTCCGGACAACGAATCAGCCTGGTCCTGGAACTTACCGCCGATATATTCGAGGGTGAACTTTATCTCCTGAAGAGTCTGAAGCTCCGAAGGATGCAATTTACCATGTTGTTTTGAGCTCCGTACGAGCTTCTTCAAAAAACGATCATCGATCTGATCGACAACACTTTCCGCACGCTCGAAGCAATACTCTGAAAGCCCCGTATACAGTCCGGCGGGGCTAGGCTCGAGCTCCAAGAGCCTGCGCACAGAGAGATCCAGAATACCGCGCGTGAGGATCTCCGAGGGTCCATCGCGAAGCGTAACAAAGCTATTTCCTAAAAATATGCAGTAGACTTTCTCACGAGTTGCTTCAGGCTCATCGGCATCAGCGGTGAAAAGTCGCAAGCGCAGGATATGGGCCTTCCCAAGGTCGGGAGCAAGTTTTCCGAGGCCGGGAGCAAGCGCCTCTAAACGTTTCTCATCCATGCCACGAACGGCGCGACGCAAATTATCAATCCCGCGCAACTCGCCTTCCAATGATAGATCGATATCGATCCACTGAAAGGTATCGGAGGCGGGGCCGCCATCGGCTTCCACTTTCTCGAAGGTACGCTTCTCAGCATTATACTTGGAAACCGCGATGCTACGTGCTTGTGGCAGTTTCTCCATGGAGCGAATGATCGATTCGCGATACCCCTCGGATACTGCATGCGCAGTGGATCCCCAGCCTGACTCGACGATACAACCATTCTCTTCCGCGGTCTCGACGAGCTGGGCAACAAATCTGTGGTGTATCCCCGCGTGATCTGGGTCAAGCACGTTCTCCCCAAAGAGTGTTGGTTGAACAAGACCATGCATCGTATTTACCACGCCGTCATGGAGGCCGTCGGCGCGCAATGAAATACTTCCAATCGGTCGCCTCTCCCCCGGCACATAAAACCGAATCGTGGCATGCAGACACAACTCGGAACTGGTGGGGCCACCACGCGACACAACACTAAAATGTGGCTCGACGATGGCATTCGCCACTGCGAATGGCTCGCGATGTGAGGTATCAGCGAAGTCAAAAACAAGATCAATCTCGGCGGGAGACTCGGCGCCAGGACCAGGCCCGGTCGAATGCGTAGCGGGATTAGGAGTCATACAGCAGTACTACAGAATTAAGTCCCGAGTTTCTACCCGCTCCAAACGCAAGTCAAACCCTGAGTTCGAGAAACATCTTGTTCGAGTCCCACCCTGCCCTATGCACAGTCTAGGACAGTCAATTCGGCGGGGGCAGGAAAGAGATTAGAGGCGCACGGCGAGACGGCTAGAATGCCCATTCCGCGCACACTAAGCATGCAAACCCTCGGAATTCAATGGAGAAATCCATAGCAACTAGGTGTTTTTCCGAGGCGAGCCCAAATCAATCTGCAGCAGAAAGCCGCTCAAGCGAGATCAGGGATATAGAGATCAGAAGTCTTGGGGGAATAGAAACGCGAAGGGGAAGCATGAAGAGACGAGGATAATATATGAGCGTACTTAAGTTTAAAGGCATTCCTCTCGCAGAGCCTAACGTTAACCTTCTTCCCATCGGGACTAACGAGACGGAACAGGAGCAAGGCGCGGCTCAGTTTACGGCGGAGAAACACCTCTCTTCTCCCAGCTCCGGAATACTACAGGCTATCGGCAAAGCTCTTTTTCTTACACTGCGCTTTAGCGCACAAGCGGTGTACGTAACACTGAGGACGATCTGGACCTACCTCTACCGCCACCCGATTCACGCCGTACTTAATTTAGGATTCATCACCGTGTTAGCACTCCTCGTTCTGACCGGTTCCGAGTTCCATAAGCAAACCATTCTGGCCAAGATCTCCGATCAAACCGTCGAAGAGATAATTCGCGGCTCCCGATTTACCCGCACCTACGACTCAGAAGAAGTCTCCAAAAACGGCATTAGAGAATTCCTATCAGTCGGAGCTCCCGAATGGGCTCAACGTGAATCAGTTCGCGCCGTGCTCTTCCACGCACGCAAGGCCGGGCTCCCGCTTGAGGATCAAGCAGTGCTACTCGCCATCGCGGACATCGAATCCGGATTTAATCCGATGGCTCGCGCCCCTACTACATCAGCCTGCGGACTTTTTCAGTTCGTGAAGCGCACCGGCGAATCGTTTTCACTTTCAGCCTCTGATTGCATGAACCCTTGGCTCAATGCCAAATCTGCGGTCGAGCACTATTCCTATAATTACGAACGACGCGTACGTCGGCAGGTTGAGGATTTGAGCGGAGCAGAAAGAGTGTTCCGCACCTTTGAGCTAAGCTACTACTTACATCATGACGGGCCGGAATCCTCTAACCCATCGAACGATGTAAAGGCAACCGTCGTATCCGGCACGCAATTTCTCTTTAAAGCGTATCACGCCCTACTGCAGGAAGCGGAGCTGGAGCAACATGCGCCAAGCTTTGCCACGACGTTCTCGGCAAATTTTCTGCACTCGCTTGATAGGATCACCAGCTATTTCGCTGATTCAGACCTGCCGATTATCGGCAAGATGGGAGCGTTGCAGGCCTCAGAACTCAAGTCACCAAAAGCGTAACACCTGCGCGCAACAAGATGGGGAGATGTCAGCCGCAAAAAACGCGGAGCCTTGTAGCGAAACAGCTAACCTCTCCTCATCCTTTTCGACTTAAGCTTCCTCCTTTCCAGCGGGACGAACGAGTGCCACCAGCATCGTTACGATCATCACCGCCATGCCAGCCCACACAAGTGCACCAGGACGCTCGCCGAGGAAGACGATCACCCACAGGGGGCTGATCGCCAACTCCGCCGAAACGACCACGGTTACCGCGTAGGTATTCCAGTACTTAAGAGAGTAATTGAAGCACAGCATCACGAGCCCATTTGCGACACCGTTCAGAATCATTGGAACCCAGTCCCAAGCCTCGATCTGAAGCGGCGCACCACTCACAGCGAAGACCGCAGCGCCCATGAGCGCGGATACGACGTTCACATAGAAGGCCATGTCTGCTCCGCCACGAAGCTTGGTATTCGAGACGATGTAGATCGCCCAAGCGATTCCCGACCCCAACGCCATCAGCTTCCCGATGTCGAAAGAGGAGCGCAGAGACTTTTGATCGGCGAAGATGAGAACAAGTCCCACTGCGCCGAAGCCCAGCAGAACGAGATCGCGTTTTGCCGTGCGCGTCCGTAGCCAAAGCCAGCCCACGATCGGAACCAGAGCGACCCACGAATAGGTGACGGCCACCGCGCTCGTGACATCAGTGTAGTGGCAAGCTGCCAGGAAGAGAACATTCGAGACAGCGCCACTGACAATGCAAACCACCGAATATCGACTCAGGTCGAGTTTCGGTGCGCGGCGCGCAAGCAGTGGAATGATGAGACAAGCCACCAACGAACGCACCACTGAATAGGCGAACGGATCGACCGATGTGGTCTTAACCAGGAACGGAGTAATGCTGAACAGAAACAGGACGGCTACTGCGCTTAGCTTAGCCAAGCGCGTTTCGCGAGCATGCATGCTCACTCACTTTCCAGCTCGGCTGAGCTATAAGGTTATAAAAATGCCAACAAACCGTTTGCTGACATCTCCCAGCCCAAAGGCGTTAACAAAAACGCATGCTCGGCTAGGATGTCAGCTATAACTACTACTCGATACACAGGCGGCAAAGAACGTGGGAATAGTGTGCCTTAACCAGAGATGCTAAGCCAATCTCCTCAAGTCCCACCAAAAATGGGCTTTCGCACGAAGGTGGCAGTCAGCCGTACGCGCCGCTACATATCAACTTCGAGACGACCGCCGGCGATTTCGGCGATCTCTTCGTCAGAAAGGGAATCGACCAGCGAGGCGGGAAGATTGGCAGACATAAACTGGCGCACATCATCACTGCGCGTCAGTTCTGCCAGAACTTCTTGATACAGCTGCGGTGTCGCATGCGGACTAATTTCGTTCTTGGCCTTATCGAGCCAATTGTGTTTAGAGCCTTTTTCTTTGAGACAACTTACTTCATATAGAAGTTTATGCAGGTCTTTCTGCAAGGGATAGAAATGTCCCAAAATCGGAACAGTCGGCGCAGCCGAAGTTTCCAATAGCGAAGTCATCCACAGATCGATACACGCGTAACGCAGCTCATCGACCTTACCATCCGCGAACGAATACGGTTTAGCCTGCATGCCCTGAATGAAGTTGCTGGCGTACGCCGGACCAAAGCCCAATTGCTGCAACAAGCGTGCGCAGATGTGAAGGCTGGTGGTTTTCCAGTGCTCGCTCTCATATTTTGAATCGAAGCTCAAGTTGCGAGACTTGAGATGCTCTTTATATTCGCGCATGCCGTCGGGGTCATTAAGCGCCAGAAGCCCCTGCGCAAGGAGAGGCAAGCCAGCTGCGTGAATCGAATTTAGGATACTTAATTTCGGCACCGCGATGCCAATATGCGCTGCCAGCTCGATACGCTTCTTGATATCCTCGAAGTCGATCAGATCTGCTGGCAGCTCGGCATCAGCGACGAGAGATTTAACTTTGCGATAGGTGAAAATCGTCCCAATGAATCCGGCCAAGTCTCGCGGACGATACAGCCTGATCAAATCGTAGGACGAGACGTAGGCCAGACTTAGAATCTCCTCTGAGCGAAACGTCATGGCCGTAAAATAGAAGATCGATTTGAAGGTCGGCGAGCGCAGAAGACGCATCACCAGAAACTCAGAAGCAAGATTAGCACCCTTTGCGTCGGTTCCCTCGTTCAACATCAGCGCACGAATTGGCGCGGTGAACAGCGGAGGAATTCGGCCAAGCTTCTCGATGTAGGTCGCAGCTGTGGCCCACTCCATCGCTCCGTCGCTTTGCTCGGCGTCGGTTTTTTTCTGTACCCCCGTCATTGCCTGCTCAGATCTCCTGGCTATCTCGGCTAGGCCTCTAAGATCGGCTGAATCATGAAAAAGCTTGAGGTTCCGAGGATCTATCTCTCGCTATTGTCCGCTATCAGCGCGCCAAAGAGAGTAGTAATTTATGCAGCTTAGGTCCCTGCTACCGCTAAGGGCTTCTCGGACGCCTCCTGATTGAGCCACAAGAGCCCACATTCCGACCACCCTACATCCTCCCGCGGCGAGGATGGATTGAACTAAAAAAGGTATCTGTGTACCTTCTCAGCGCTATGAAGAACTCCGATATTTTGGTGCATGTACTAACCGTCATCGATGGTGAGACTGAAGAGTTGGTCGATCTCCTGGAGATCGCCGGATTCGTTGCCAGCGACTATCACGACCAATTCGACGTTGATCCAGTCGGAGATCCCAATATGCTGGATCGATACTCGGTGGGCCCCGATGATGCTGCCTTTCTTATGGCGCGCCTTGGTCGCACCATCGAATTTGATTTCCAGCGCTTCGCATACTTTATTGAAGCCGCTAAAAAGAACTGACGTTCGACCTCTCGGCAGCTCCAGCGCGCTCGGCGAGGCAATTAATTCAACTGCTTGCAATTAGCTTTGAATATTCTTAGCGAACCGATTAGTCTTTTCGCCGCATGATCCAGTTTTCTCTTTTTGAAGGAGATCTTCTTAACCGGCTATTCAGCCGCCTGCGACTTGGCGGGCGCAAGCCCGGCGATCTCTTCGGCCGGGTAGTCTGCTTTTGGATTCTGACCTACATTCCCATGGCCCTTCTGGCCTGGTGTGAAGGGCTGGGCGCAAGCCGCCCCCCAGCAGAAAATTTCTTCTATGACATTGCCGCCTACGCCATCTTCTTCGTGGGCACTCCTCTATTTATTGTGGCAGAGGGCATAATCTCCAGCAGCACTCGCGGCGCGGCGGTTCGCTTTGCAACTCACGGCGCGCTCAAAGAGGAGGACGCAGCAACGCTTGATCAGCTGCATCTTACACTCGAGCGCCTTCGCAGAAAAACGCTTCCCGAGATACTGTGTATTTTTTATGCCTGCGTATTCTCCTATTACGCGATCAACACCGAGCGCTTCGACGACACTCAAACCTGGCATGCCTTGGGTCCTAGCGGCGCGCAGTCATTCACTGCTGCCGGAATTTGGTGCATGTGCATCGCCCTTCCGATTGCGAATTATCTATGGGTGCGCTGGGTGTGGAAAATCGGGATGTGGTGCTGGTATCTCTATCGAATTTCACGCTTCCATTTGAAGCTTTTGGCCTCACACCCAGACAAGACGGGCGGAATCGGATTCTTGAGCGAAGTGCAATCCAAGTTCGGCATTCTAATCTTGGCTTACGGAATCAGCAACGTCGCTGCCGTCACCATTTATAAGCTCACCATCGAAGGCGCAGAGCTATCCTTGCTGCCGGTTTGGATGGGTATTTCGAGTTTCGTTATCGGAGCGCCAACGCTGTTCTTGCTCCCGCTCTTTTTCTTCACCAAACAGCTTTACCGCTGCAAGAAGCGCGCAATCGAGCGTTATGAAGAACGCGCCATGGAGCGCGCCGCGCAATTTGAATCAAAGTGGCTAAACGCCATTGAAACAGGTTCGCTAAGCGATTTTGGTGGCAGCGAGCTCTCTGGGTTGAACAATCTGAATAACGTTTATGATCGAATTCAGCATATGCGGGTTGTTCCGTTTGACCTGCGTTCGGTCGGAGAATTGTTTGCTTCTGCCCTCGGGCCGATGCTACCTCTCCTGCCATACTTAAACGTGCTCCCCGATCCAGTCGTGAAAGCTATTGAGCAAACGCTGAAGCTTCTCAAAGGATAGTCGCTAGTTTTTTTCTTTATCGTGCTTGTTTTTCTTTTCCTGCTTTTCCCTGCGCTCCTTTTCTTCACGCCAACGTTTCTGGTTCGCGGCGTCGTTGGCCCGACGAGCCTCCGCCTCCTCTTGAGCGCGCTTTTCAGCTTCCAGCGCCTCGACCTTTCGTCGCTCACGCTCTGCCTCCTGTCGTGCCGCTTCTAATTCTCGCTCATAGCGCTCGCGATCTCGTTCTCGCTTATACTTTTCCTTCTTGTAATCATCATAGTAGGGATCCTGATTCCGCGAGGGATAGCCGTAATTATTATAGCCGGAATTATAAGATCCGCTGGGATAACCTCCGCCTCCATATGAGCCACTGTTCGGATATCCGCCATAATTGGATCCGGCACAGCCCGCCAACGTAACGAGCGCAATGAAAGCAAAGTACTTTGTTCGCATGGACTCACTCCACTAAGGAAGTCTCAAGAGGTAAAAGATGCTTTTAAAAGAATATACAAGATCCCGCAGGTGCACAAAGTGGGCCTACAATCGAGAGGTTATACCCAGGCAACCAGGGATCCTTACTCCACTGAAGCACATTACTATCGAATCAGCAGATAGGTGTTCCTGATTCTGACGGCAGTCTGCCGCGCGCAATACATGACTCTTACGACTATGACGCGAAGCGCACGCGATAGCGAAACTGAATGCGTTTTTCAATGGGAATAGGCGCACCATCAAATCCCTTCTCTGCCGTAAACCAGGGACTCCACTCGAAATCACTGCGAGTCGGAACGGCGGCCAGCGGTATGTCTACGTACTGATAAAGCGCGGTGGTAGAATTCCACTCGCCATACGTCGCGGAAAGCGTTCTGTGAGCGCTCGTCGAATTTAGCTGCGCAATCGCAGGGACAACAATAAAGCCATCGCGCTTCTCGATGGCGGAAAAATCGATCTTCGAATAACTCCGATCGTCCGCCGAAACCACGAGCGCAGCGCGAAAATCCTGCTTCTCAAAATCCTCTTGTAGCGGGTAGGCCGGCGGCAGCCTGACCTCATACTGAAGCTCAAGCTCCTTTCCCTCAATGGTTGGAGGATGTAAAGCAGTATTCCAAGCAACTAGCGTCGAGAGTCCCAAAATGACGCTGGCAATACCGAAGGCTCGTCCGATAGCGTGGTACCAGAGCACCCTGCCGGAAGCGGATTTCCATCGCGCGGCAACAAGTCCCACGACGAATCCTACTATCAGTGAAAGCGGAAGCCACACGAACGCAATTAACATTCCTCGTGCGCCTTCAAAGTCGGAAACGTGATGCCAACGAGTTGCTACATCGGCGATTAGAACTGTGGCAACCGCACTAAAGACGGCGGTAAGGAAGGCGATGAAAATTGCACTAAGCCATTTCATAAGCAGTGTATGGCTTGTATCTCATCCGCATAGCTTTTTGAAGTGCTAGATCCAAAGCTTACCCAAGCGTGGAAGACCTACTTCCGCCGCATCACAGAAGAGCATACAATCCACGCACAGACTCAATCGCAATGCATACGACACCCCCCACTGCCGATAGCCCTACAACAACACGCCAACGTGCGTCTACTTTTACGCGCGTCCTGCTCATTAGCTTTATCGTCAGCGTCTCCTTTGCAGTCCTAGCATTCCTTGGTTTTTATTACGCTCGATATTGGATCATCGATTGGAGCGGGCGGCCGCGCCAGATTGCCGAACCGGTGCAGGTGGAGCTCTTAAAGGGCGCGACGCTTTCCTCCTTGAGCACCCAGCTAGAAGAAAAGAATCTCGTCGCCGACAGACGGCTCTTCCAATGGTGGGTGAAATACTTTTATGGGTACGATCATTTTCAGGCAGGCCCCTATCGCTTTGAAGGTTCAGTGTCACCCCGGTTAATCGCGGACACGATGATGCGCGGAGAGATCTATCAGCCGGTCGTGTATCAAATAACAGTGCCCGAGGGCGCAACCTTGCGGCAGATCGCAGAGCGTATGTCAGAGGGGGGACTGGGTAGCAGAGAAGAGATTCTTGCCAAAGCTCAAGACAAAGAGCTGTTACAAAGATTAAAAGTACCTGCGAATTCCCTAGAGGGTTATCTGTATCCCGCTACGTACCCGTTCGCAGTGAAGCCGAGTGCGACTGAAGTATTCACCATGATGGTACAGCAGTTCTGGAAAGCCCTACCAACGGATTACGAGGCGCGCGTTGCGCAGCTCGGGCTCACTCTCACAGACGCAGTTACCTTCGCATCTCTCATAGAACTGGAAACGGCATCTGACGATGAGCGCCCCTTGGTTTCGGAAGTCATTTGGAATCGATACAAGGCAAAAACCGCACTCGGCATAGACGCTGCTCTCATCTATGGAATTAAGGATTACCAGGGTGATATCACCTGGAAGCATCTTCAAGACGCAAGCAATCCCTACAACTTGCGTCTCCATGCGGGGCTACCGCCCACGCCGATTGCCTCTCCCTCTCTTAAATCTTTGCTGGCAGTTTTAACTCCTTCTAATTTTGGGTATCTCTATTACGTTGTCGATGCCCAGGATCCTAGCCATCACCGCTTCACAAAATCTTTCGCAGAACATAATCGAAATGTTCGCGAGTACCTAAAGAGCTCTCAGCAGCGAAAATCTCTCCCTCAAACTCCCGTTGGCGCCACCCCGTAACGAAACTGCTCAGCCATCGCAGGCGCCAAAGGAGCTCAATTCCGGTCGCGAGTTTCTGAAATCTCGAGATTTCATTTCTTTCGCGAGTCGGGTACAGTCGCTCTACATTCTTGTTTGTGGAGATGCCATGTTACCGTTCACCACCCAAGACGCAGTGAGCGTCCTTAAGAAATCCGACAATCTTAATTCCGCCCTTAAGAATTTTCTGAAGCGCGAAATTCGCAATGGCGATCCAGCGGCTCGCTTCGTGAAGGATTTACGAGAACTGAGCGACAGCTCCAACACCACCCGCCTCGAGAGCTATATCGATCGCAATCGCGCCAAGTTCGAACTCCAGCTTGTAGCCGTGGGAGCCCATGCTCATCCGAATCTCGTTGAGAGCATCGCCGCAAAAGTTACGGAGAAATACGCCGATACTTTTAATGAGACCTACAAACTCGAAGAAGAAAAGATTGAAGTGACGGACAAGAAAGGCTTCGATCAAATCGTCAAACAGGCGCTTACGTTAATTGATGAAGATCTGAAAGCAGCCGGCTTTGGCGATTCGCCCTACATTAAGAACAGCGTAATGCTTGCTATCTTCGACAAACGCGTACTGGACTACATTCTATCGAGCACAAAGTAGCGCGTCGTAGCTCTAAGCCTGCAACTTCGTCGTCACTTCGACCAGGCGACGAGCAACGCTCTTGGCGCGCTCTACCGATTTCGGTTCAATCATGGAACCGTCTTCTGCAAAAGCCCGATACGCATTCGACAAGGCAAATTGCTCGGGAATGACCAGCGTTTGGATATTTCCCAGAACCACTCGCAGATGCGCAAGTCCGCGCAAACCACCGAGCGATCCTGGAGAAGCCGAAATAAGCCCAGCAACCTTACCGCTAAATGCTGCCAATTCCTTTTCGCCGTCCTCCATGCGAGAGGCCCAGTCCAGCGAATTCTTCAGTACGGCGGTCACGGAGCTGTTGTACTCAGGCGAGGCAATCAGAAATCCGTGGTGACTCTTCATCAACTCTTTAAATCGCTTGGCATGCTCAGGGATACCTGTCGCGTCCTCGATTTCCTGATCGTAGAGTGGCATCGGGAAGTCTCGCAAAGAGATGACGGTCACATCGGCGCCAGCATCCTTCGCACCCTGCAACGCCACTAATAGCAACTTATGATTAAAGGACTCAGCGCGAAGCGCACCGGAGAAAGCGAGAATCTTCACCTTAGTTGCCATGTGTAAGTCACTCCTGGTAAATAAAACGTTCGATACGAAAGCGGCGTGCCGGAGAAATGAGAATTTAGCGCAATCCTATCGAATTCTTTTTCTTCCCGCTATAATTGTCTATAGTGCACATGTCTAGCTCGGTATCGGTATGCTTAGAAACATTGTCCTGATCACGACACTTCAGTTGACTCTCGCGGTAACGGCTTTGGCGTGCCCCCTACAGTCGGGATTGGTTGATTTCAACTGTGACGGCAAATTAAAGATTGCCTTTGTCGGTGACAGCTTCACCCAGGGCATCGGAGACACCGCGATACCGAACGGCGGATACTTCGCTCGCATAGCTTCCGCCTACCCTGACGCCGAAGTAGTGCGCTTTGCGGTTCCCGGCGTCACGAGTAAACGTCTTCTTTCGACTCTAAAGCGGAAGATGTCCGGATTCTCCTCTGGCCCTGCCGAAAACAATATCATCGGCAGCGACATCCTTATCCTCGATGTCGGTCGCAATGATTTCTATGAAGAAAATAATCCTCCCGCGACAGTCGGCACGATCAAACGCATCGTTAAGTATCTCAACCTCGAATTGTCTGCCCGCAACGATAACATCGCACCGGTCATCGCTGTTGCTTCACTGACGCCGACAAAGCGTCTGGTTCAGCGCTTCTTCATCACGTACACCAATGACCTGATGATTGAGCAAAAAGGCTCCGCACTACCGCTTTTCGTACGGCTGGAGAAAATCTCTAAAAGTTTAATATCAAGCGACGGTTTGCATCCCTCATCAAATGGCTACGCGAAGATTTCTCAGATCATGCAGAAATACTTCACCGGCAAAGGCACCTCGCGCGCCCTCGCACTGCGTCCCGACTCAGACAACGACGGAGTTTACAATTTGTTTGAAACTTCAGTTTTCGGCACCAATCCGGCTGTAGCTGACACGGACGGAGACGGCTTCTCGGACGGCGATGAGCTCTTTGTCTATGACACCAATCCAAACGATTCAGCCAGCCATCCAATATAAGCCCCCCTGCGCGTACCCA
>JAFLCA010000104.1 GCA_017302875.1 Deltaproteobacteria bacterium | reverse complement strand
ATTGTCGACGGCTTTCTAAGCACAGGCACCCCATGAGCGCAGCACAAGCAACATCGTCCGGGCAACCCCAACCGCTGGTCGTCGAAGTTTCCGACGTAACCGTGACCTACAACAACGGAACGATCGCTGTGCACGACGCTAGTTTTCGTCTTGATCCCTACACCATCTCGGCTCTTGTGGGCATCAACGGTAGCGGGAAATCCACCATCTTCAAAACCATTATGGGCTTCATTACTCCCGCCAAGGGACAAGTACGCATAGGCGGAAAGCCCGTCAAGCAAGCGCTGAAGCGCAGTCAGGTGGCTTACGTTCCACAAACGGAGGAAGTCGATTGGTCCTTCCCGGTGAGCGTCTGGGATGTCGCCATGATGGGACGCTATGGCTTCATGAATTTTCTACGCATGCCCAGCAAAGCAGATAAACGCATCGTTGAAGAGAGTCTGGCTCGAGTGCAGATGTTGGAGTTTCGAGATCGTCAGATCGGAGAGCTTTCCGGCGGGCAGAAAAAGCGCGTCTTCCTCGCGCGAGCCTTGGCGCAGCAAGGACGCGTCATTCTTCTAGACGAGCCCTTTACGGGCGTAGACGTGAAAACCGAAGAAGCCATCACCCAACTCCTTCGGGACTTACGCGCGGCGGGCCACACCATTTTAGTTTCCACGCATAATTTAGGATCCGTGCCCGAGTACTGCGATAATGCAGTTATCATCAATCGCACAGTTCTCGCATCCGGAAAACTTGAAGACGTATTCACGGAAGAGAACCTGGCCCGCGCCTTCGGAGGATCCCTACGCCACTTCAGATTGAATGAATCAACGATCCAGCAACACGACGGACGCTCCATCACAGTCATGACAGACGACGAACGGCCCTTGGTGTTCGGAAAAGATGGCCACCTTGAGTTTAAGTCGCGACAAGGACGTGAAGAAGTCCTGCGTAAGCGCGCTGAAGGCGAGGAAGACGAATGAGCGAGGACCTACTGTTGCCGTTTCAGTATGAGTACATGCAAAAAGCCATGTGGGTCAGTGCACTGATCTGCTTGGCCTGCGGATTTCTTTCGTGTTTTGTCACGCTGCGTCGCTGGTCTCTGATGGGAGATGCGCTTTCCCACGCAATTGTTCCAGGCGTAAGTATCGCCTATCTGCTCGGCGCACCCTACGCACTCGGCGCATTCATTTCGGGGACAATCGCAGCACTCGGAATGGGTTTTGTGAAAGCCAAGACCCGCCTGCGCGAAGACGCCGTCATCGGCATCGTCTTCACTGCCTTTTTTGCGCTCGGACTTTTCCTTATTTCCCGCTACCCTTCGGGCGTCAGCCTGCGCACCATCGTATTCGGAAATATTTTAGGTATTTCCGATCCGGACATTCTACAAGTTCTGATCATCGCGGCTATTACCTTAGGAATCTTGGCGCTGAAATGGAAAGATTTCATGTTGTACTGCTTTGACGCAAACCACGCCCAGACTTTGGGACTCAACACTAAGGTGCTGCACTACACTCTCCTTACCCTACTATCCGCGACCGCAGTGGCGTCCATGCAAACGGTCGGGGCGGTGCTCGTAGTCGCCACATTAGTTACTCCCGGCGCAACCGCGTACCTCTTGAGTGAGCGGTTTTCCAGAATGATATTAATCGCATCGGGCATCGGTGCGTTCACTGGTTTCGCCGGGGCCTATGCGAGCTACTTCCTCGATGGCTCAACCGGTGGGTGCATCGTGGTCTTTCAAACCATACTCTTTTTGTTGGCCCTGTTTTTCGCTCCCAAGCACGGGATGCTCGCAATGCGCGCGATTCGGATTGCTGCCGTACGTGGAGTTCCTGCATGAATTGGCTCTCGCCGTTTCATTACGACTTCATGCTTGCGGCATTCGGCGTGGGCGCGCTGATTGCGATGGTGTGCGCTGTATTCTCCTGTTTTCTGATACTGAAGGGCTGGTCGCTGATGGGCGACGCCATTTCCCACGCAGTGCTGCCGGGGATTGTAATCGCCTACATGATCGGCATTCCGCTCGCGATCGGAGCATTCTGCTCAGGGCTTTTTTGCGCAGTGAGCACCGGCTACATCAAGGAGAATAGTCGCCTCAAAGAAGACACCATCATGGGTGTGGTTTTTACCGGACTATTTGCGCTGGGCTTGGTGTTGTTTACAAAAGTGGAGTCCGATCAACATCTCAACCACATACTCTTTGGAAGCCTTCTCGGTATTCCCAAGAATCAGATCCTGCAAACACTCGCCATCGGCACGCTGACACTTTTGGCGACCCTATTGATCCGAAAGGATCTGCTTCTTTTTTGCTTTGATCCGGATCATGCCCGTAGCATCGGAATCAATACCAACCGACTCAACTACTGTATGCTTTCTCTTCTGGCGCTCACTATTGTCACCTCGTTGCAGGCAGTCGGAATCATTCTGGTCGTGGCGATGCTGATCACCCCCGGTTGCATCGGATTTCTACTGACGGATCGCTTCTCCAGAATGCTTGCCATCGCAGTTACCGCCGCAGTCGGCTCAACCCTGGTGGGAGTTTATTCAAGCTTCTTCTTGAATGCCTCAACAGCGGCCTGCATTGTACTGGTACAAGCTTTCGTCTTTATGTTGGCACTCGTATTTGCGCCCAAGCGCGGCTTGCTGGCGATGTCTCGTCTCCACAAACGAATTACTACGCAGGATTCGATCGGGAGCTAACGCTCATCCGGCTCTTCAGCCGGTACTTGAACTGCGGGAGTTGGCGTTGCAGCCTGCTGCACTCTCTTAGAAACATCCGTAAATCGTTTCGGGTCAAAATCTGCCAGCGTCAATGGAGGAGTTGGCTCAGCGCACATAGTGATGCGGGAGAAATCAATGACGAAGGCCTCGTTCTTAAGATGATCAATTACCACAGTGTAGGCGGGATATGGTGATTTAGCAGAAGAACCCTGAACACCAGCCAAACCGTAGCTGCCGATAACAGTCTTCCAGAGTTGCCCCGAACGATTGTAGACAACCTTGTATATCGGCAGCATCAATTCGGTATCGACATACAGAATCTGTCGACCGTACAGACTAAAGGGATCCTGAGAGACTAACTCGATGCGCCACATCGAGCGCGGAATCAAAATGGAGGTACTGGGAACCCAACCGGCTCCGTGCAAATAGCGACTGGATTCAAAATTCCAACGCACCGTCGTGCGATTGGAAACAGCAGCAGCCCGATCGATGAACACGCAGGTCTTATCTGACGAAACAGCCGGCGCCTCCGCTCGTAGAAACGGCGCGAGCATGGTAGCAGGTGGCTCGGCACGAGCATCAGCCAGCTCAGGCTTTCCGCTCCAAACCAAAAAATCTTCCGGGCTTACTGCCGAGCGCAAGATGGGATCAGAGCGGTTGGCAGCGGTAAGCTGACGCAACTTCTGCACCGCGGGAGAGTATACCCACAGTATGTCTTCATCCGAGCCGACAAAGCGAAAGGTAAGCCACGCCAGATCGTTGAGAAATGCCGGCGCGGTGAATCGAATCAACTCTCGAAACAATTGCGTAAGCTGCTTTGAATCGGGCAGGGCCAGCGGATAAATTCGATCGAACTCCCCGCGCAGGGTGCGAAAGGGCTTGGCCGCATCCTTAAACCAGTGGAACTCGAACTGCGAGCCGAACACATGCTCTGCTGCCCACACAGAGTAGATATTCCAAAGAATTTTTTGGGCTAGGACTTTCGAGTCGTCAGCTGCAGCAAGAGAAGCGGCATCTCCGAACACAAACCCTTCGCCAAGCTTGGTTCCCGGCCGCAACGACTGGCCACTTAAGGCAGCCGAAGCAGAAGCTCCCGAAGCCTTTGCCCACTGTTCCCCGTAGCTCGGAACAACTTTAAGCCCGCTGGCAGCTTCAATTTCGAGCTGCCCATTACGAAACAGCGCCTGCAACTCCAAAGGCACTATCTCTTTATACGACGAGAGATTTTGCGAATTCAGTATTTTCTGTGGAGAGAGATCGTCGGTCGCTTCCGGTAAATTACCGGGAGCCGGCGCCTCGGCAATTGCTATCTGCGGAAGGAGCAATAACAGTGCGGCGACGAGAGAATTTCTGATCCGCATATGTGATTACAGATTTAAGAATCGAAGGGCTTCTTTTCCAAATCCTGCATACGCTTCATGTGATCAGCAAAGAGAGCCTGGGGACCATAGGTCTCCAAAAGCTTGGAGCGCTCCATAAGGGTCTCTTTGTCCTCGATATACAGACGAGGATCGGCAGGATACACCTGCGGATGGATCCCTGTATCCATGCGAATAGCGTCGACCGGACAGGCTTCCACGCAATAGCCGCAGTAAATGCAGAGAAGGGTGTCGATTTCATAGCGGTGCGGGAATTTTTCGACATTGGGATCGCTGTGCTCAGCTGCTTCGATATAGATACAACGCGCAGGACATGCCGTCGCGCACAGAAAACACGACGTGCACTTCACGCTGCCGTCATTGTGCAAGGTAAGCCGATGCCGCCCACGGAAGCGTGTAGGATACGGGCGGCGTTCATTGGGATATTGGATACTCGCGGCAGCGGCAATGTTTTTCTTCAATCCGAACAAATGAAACACATGCAACGTGAAATTTCGGATCAATCGTCCGAAGGTGAGCACGACACCTTTCGCGACTTCAATCACGTAGATGCGTTCCAAAAAACTCATTTCCTCGCGGCGTTTCATAGCTTATGCCTTCAAGACAAACTTCGGATCCCAGCTATTAAAGCAAAACCAACCCCTTCTGAAAAGACAAGCTAGGCCCCCGCTTTAAATGCGCCCTGCGCGATACGACGCGCCAGTTCCTGCACCAATCGCAATCCGAGTTTTGGCGTAGCACCGCTAACGACATGGAAGCCGGCGACAAGCGAACGATTGACCCTTGCGAGCTCAAGGCAATGCTCGATTGCAAAATCCGAGATATCCCCTTCTCCGCGCTTTTCCACCTCGGCGATAAGGCTGTCAGGCAAACGTATACCGGGGATCTTTGCCATGTTTAGAGCAGATTTACCGGTTTTCCAGGGCAGCAGCCCCATCATAATCGGAAGGCCACATTCCTGAGCGGCCTTGAAAAAGTTGGAGGAGACCTCAACGTCAAAGACCGGCTGACTCAAAGCGTATCGCGCCCCGGCTTCCTTCTTCTTAGTAAGACGGCGAATCTCGGCTGCGGGGTTTCGCACATTGGGGTTTACCACCACGCCGGGGAAATAACTGGGCGCTCCGTTAAGGTCATTTCCAGCCAAGTCTTTGCCGGAGTTCAGAGTCGCAATTACATTCAAAAGGCCGATCGAATTAACCTCGAAGACGCCCTTTCGATCGGGGGAGTCTCCAATAGTCATGGCGTCCCCTGTGAGAGCAACGACACTCCTAACGCCTAGGGTCCATCCGGCCAACAGGTCAGACTGAAGAGCGAGAAGATTCCTGTCCCGACAGGAAACGTTAACTGCCGCCTCAATTCCAAAACGCTGTTTAAGCATGGAGGCAAAAGGGAGACCCGCTGCCTTCATACGAGCTAGGGCCGAGTCCGTGACATTGAAAAGATCAATGCCTTCCACGTTCCCATCTAGCCGATTAAAGACGTCCTCAACGTTCACCCCCCGAGGCGGATTAACCTCGAGGCAAAGGAGCGGTTTCTCAGGATTATTTTTTATTTTCTGTAGCGCATCTAACGACATAACGACTCGAAGTTAGTCCACTATCCTATTGAATACCACCACTTATTTGATATTTCTCGCTTGCAAATATGCGAGTTTCCTAATAGCCTGGCGAAGTTGTAGGCGTCCTTATCCGTTTTTAGCATTGGGGGAACTTACAACGCTTGCTGCTCCTAGTGCGCTCATCGCACTTTTGGCCGCTCGTGCGGGAAACCCAAGTAAAATCTTTTACTTACCTTGTGCGCGCCTTAGGTGCGGAGGTTTGCGTTCTGCCCGCGGTATTTTAGCGAGAAAGGCTTATGACTATTAATGTAGAAGTATTTTATTCCTTCCAAAGCCCGTATTCATATTTGGCGCTCGAGTCGATCTACGAGTTGCAGCGTAAGTATGACATAGAGCTTTTGTGGCAGCCGTTCTCCGCCAAAGCCTCGGGACAACAACTTCCTCCGACCCCAATCGTTCCAGACAAACTCTCTTACCTCTTCGAGGACACCAAGCGCTTTGCCACAGAGCACAACATCCCTCTCGTTTTCCCGGAAGGCTGGCCTGAGAATGAATTCGATCCAGGTCGCGTAACTCGCGGCGCTCTCATTGCCGCCGACCTCGGCATCCTAATGGAGTACAACTACAAGGTATTCCACAAGTGGTGGGGATTGGGCGAAAACCCGAACGACGAGAATTTCATGAACGAGCTCTGCGAAGAGTTGGACATCGATCTCGGCGACTTCCTCAGCAAGGTTTCTTCATCTGACACTCGCGAAAGAGTTAAAGGCATCTTCAAGCGCGGCAAGAAAATGAGCGTGTTTGATACCCCGACCTTCGTGATCGACAAAGAACGCATCTTTGGAATGGACAAGATCGCGTACCTTGGCGAACGCCTTGAAGCAATGGGACTCAAGCGCACCAAAGAGCGCGCCTAGTTTCTAACAGTTTTCCTGTATGTCGCATCCGCGGAGAGTTTTCATAGACTTTCCTGACGGCAGCCGCCCTGTATATGGGACGGAAGCTCTCCTTTCGGAGCAGGACTCTCATCATTTGCGAACTGTGCTGCGCCTCAAAGAGGGCGATCAACTAACCGCAGTCGATCGCGCATCAGGCCAAGAGTACGACGCAATAATCTGCAAATTGGGAGAGCCCCTCACCGCCCGAATTCTTGGTCAGAAGGAAAAACGAGCCGGCTGCTCTCGCGTAAAATCCCTAATCTTTTGTCTCGCCAAGGGCGGCAACACGGATCTCGTTTGTGAGAAGGCTTGCGAACTAGGCGTCCAGCATATTGTTTTGTGGCAAAGCCAACGAAGTGTCGTCCGCATAGACAATGAGCGTGATGCTGGCAAAAAGATCGAGCGCTGGAGAAAGATTGTCGAGTCCGCGGCCAAACAATCGGGCAACGATCTTATTCCAAGCATATCGCTGGCCCTAAACTACGAAAGCCTTATCGAAAGAGTCTCCCCCTTACGCAGCCCTGAAGATCGTTCCTTTATTTGCTCACTATCGCCCGACTCAAAACTTCCCTCGAACACCCCCGCACCCCATGCGTACGTGCACCTCGCAGTCGGCCCCGAGGGCGACTTCACCGAGAAAGAAGAGTCTGCCTTGGTGGGTGTCGGGTTTGAGCGGCTTAGCTTGGGGCCTCTTGTTTTGCGCTGCGAAACAGCCGCAATCGTGGCAATATCTATGATTCACGGAGCATGGGGCTTCCTGGATCAAAAAAATTAAAGATATGCGCTGTCCGGGTTGTAACTTCGTAAGTGCTGACAGCTGGGATGTCTGCCCAAAGTGCTTCATCGATCTTCGCTCACACAAGAAGGCGGCTGGCCTCGCGGTTACAAATGCTACCGCAAGTTACGAGGAGTTAGCCCGAAGCGCCGGCGCGCCCCCTTCCGCGCTAAAACCGGCAGTAGCTTCCGAGCAGAAGTCTTTCCTTTCTTCTTTGTTCCGAAAGAGCGAAACGGAGAAACCCTCTGCAACGTCTGTCGCCTCTGAAGTTGCTTCACCTCTCCCAGAGCCCGAGCTTAAGCCGGTAGCACCCGTTCAACCTGCGCAAGAAAGCAGCACTCCTTCAACAAGCAACATCGTGGCTGCCGTCCTTGACGCTTCCCGCGCTGAGACCGAGAAGCTTACGCGAGTAGCACCGCAGCCGCCTCAGCCAGAGGCAATCATAGTCGAATCCGCCGGTATCGAACTTGATTTAACGAGCCCTCAGAGTGAGCCCCTGCAAGTGTTGGTTGAACCGGAAATGCCGCGCATCGAGCCGCTCCCGCCGGTCGCTCCAATTACTGCGACCCTCGTAGCGCCTTCTGCTCCAGTGCCGCTCGCGCCCACTCCGGGTGAGAGTGCCGAGCTCGCGGCGCTTTTTGAGCAGTCGCACCTTGAATTGTCGAACATGAAGGAAGAGCCCGGAATCGAATTGAGTTCGGAGTTCCTGCGCGGCGATGAGGCCGACAAACTCACGGTGGCACTTTTCGATTTCGCTTACGAGGTTGTCCAGAATCCGGATCGAGAAAATCAAATCGCCGAAAAGATCACCACGAGCGAGGAGATGCGAGTCGAAGCGCAAGAACTCTCAAAGGAGCTCGCCCAAGTCGAGAAGCGTCTCTCTCTCCCTGTATTTGGGCTGAAGTCCCTGCAAGCCCGTGTTGCTTCCGCTCGACAGCGAGAAAGCGCGGAACCCGTGCTCGAGCTAAAGCCCGCCGGAGCACTACTACAATTTCTAGTTTTTGGAATCGACGTCCTGACCATGTTCGGATTGTCGATCGCGCTGGCCCTTGCGCTGTTTGCGAGCACAGACGGCGAGCTCTTCAGTCGCCTTATTAAAATTGCGGGGGTGTCTCCGGCGGACTGGATCGCTCTTTTGAGCTTAGCTTCAGCTCTCAATCTTGCCCTGTTAATCTTGTATCCGCTGGGCTGTTTGTCCTTCTTCCGTAAAACGCTCGGACAGTATGTCTGTAAAGTGCGTGTAGTTACCGAGCTAGGCCGCCGGCTCAGAACTTCGCACGTACTTGTGCGCTCCCTGCTTATACCGCTTTCCTGGCTCTGCTTCGGCTATTTGCCGGTTTTATCGAGGGGGCGCTCCTTGCATGATGCCCTGGCCCGCACAAAGGTCTGTCGCGATCTAGTTTCCTAAAACCTTGTCTTTATTCACCTTCCATGTTAATTCCAATCCCTGCGTTTTTTGAGCCCAGGTAGCTCAGTCGGTAGAGCAGTGGACTGAAAATCCACGTGTCGGCAGTTCAATTCTGTCCCTGGGCACATTTTCCTTGCCGACGGCGTTAGCACATAGCTAGCCAAGCCCCCACTTTGTGATCCCCAGCGATTCTTGGATTCCAAGAGGAACTCATCTCGTGGCTGATGATTCTGTGCTACATCTATTTCATTCATGAAATCCGCTGACGATCCAATCGAACTTGCAAAAGCTGTCACCTCAGCAAGCACTTGCGTGCCGCTGTTCCTCTTTTGCGCGCCCGACGAAATCAGGCGCCGCCGCTTCTGCGAGCGCTTAGTCGAAAAGTTCATCAGCAAAGCCGGGCTCGATCCAGCCGCCTGTGCAGTATTCTTGGACGCCAAGAGCTTTGACCAGCGACAGCTAGTTGCTCTGCGTGACGATCTGTCCTCCCTCTCACTGTTCTCAAATTTTCGAATTTTCTTCATTCGAAACATCGATCAACTGCCAAGCGCTTGTACTGAAAGTTTTTTAAAACTCGTCTCGTCTGAACTACCTGGCGTATCCTGCATTTGTCTTGGGGCCGGCCTGCCTGCAACGAGCGTTATTCTCAAGCATTTCAAAGCTAAAAAAGCAGCTGCGCTCCTGCCCGATCTAGAAGGAGATGAACTGACGCGCTGGGTTCAAAAAGAACTGAAAGAGCAAGGAATCGCAGAGTACGAGAGTGAGGTTCCGACGCAGCTCATTCAAATCGCTGAAGGCTCTCCCGATCGAATCACGCAGAGCGTCGCGCACCTCTCTTTATACTCAGGGGGCGAAAAACTCACCGCAAAGGAAGTGCGCTCACTATTCTCAGATAGCCTCGACGCCAGTGAATACGATTTTGTTGATGCTCTGATGCAGCGCAATCATGCACGCAGCGAATCTCTGATTCAGGTAATTCTCGGCTCCGGCAAGAACCCATTCATGCTGCTTTCGCTCTTGCAGCGCTCATTTTCAACCTACATCTCGGTTGCTGCTCTCCTTAAGGAAGGCAAATCTCCTCCCGACATCGCCCAAGCCCTGCGACTTCCCCCGTGGCTGCTTAAGAAACACTTAGCCGTGGTGCAGAAATACTCAGTTGAGCAACTGAAACGCTGTGTTGAAGCGCTACTGCGGGCAGATAGTAAGCTCAAGAACCGCTCGCTCGGTACCGAATCAATATTTAGCGAATTTGTTTATAGTGTTACGCATGAAGTTTAGCTTCTTGCCGGTAGCGAACGTGCTACGCTGAAGGAAAGCTGGTGACTTCATCGCTTGGCTCAAGCAATGGGAAAGACTGCCTTTTTCAACAAACGATCGAGCCTCTCTGGGCTTGTACTCGCTGGCTGCCTGGCTTTTTCGACCTGCCTAGCCGCACAAAGTCGCGCGGAAGTTGCTCAACAACAAAACATCGTATTGTCGGCAACGCACGTCGCACATCCTCAGAACAAGCAAAATAAAGCCGCTCCAAAGCGCTTTGTCTCCCCCCGCAAAACAAAGTCCCCGCTCGTTCCCTATCGAGGCTGGGGCTATCTCGTAGAGAAACTTCGTCAGGACGGCATCAGTGAAGCAGAGCTGGACTCCGTTTTTCTGGATCCGCGCATGCCCTATTTCTCCTTTATCTCCTTCAAGCTCCGACCACGCGAGCACCAGGCCATCTACGATAATTTTCGCAAAGAGCCGACACTACAAATCGCCCGCGCATTCCTGGAAAAGAACAAGACGGTTTTCGATCAGGCTGAACAGCTCTTTAAAGTGAATCGCCATATTGTTGCAGCCATCCTGCTGATCGAAACTCACGCCGGCAAAGCCACGGGCAATGACTTGGTTATCAATCGATTGGCACGGCTTGCCTCCATTGCCGAACCGAACAACGTCACCCAGAATTACGAGAATCTATCAAAGGCCGATCCGAGCGTGACGCTCGAGCAGGTCTCTCAACGAGCAAACTACCTGGAAGACACCTTCTACCCAGAGGTTTTGGCGCTCTTCGAATTGAAGCGAAAGCACGAAGCAGACCTCCTAACCCTGCGCGGCTCGAGCGCCGGCGCCTTTGGACTGCCGCAGTTTCTACCATCGAGCTATTTGAAGTTCGCGGTGGATGCGAACAAGGACGGGAAGATCTCCCTGTTCCACGAAGCTGACGCAATCTGGTCAGCCGCCCATTATTTGTCTCAGTTCGGCTGGCAAGACAGCGCCCCACGAGCCGACAAGCGTAAGGTTCTTTGGAAGTACAATCATAGCGACGCGTACATTGACGCTGCGCTGGATGTCTCGGATCTCTTAAAGTAGTTTCACGGTTTTAGTACGTTCGTCGTGCACCTTGGTGCATGACGTAGGTTTGAAGATGGCACACCAGTACTCCATAGGAGGATCGGAAGACCGCGAGTCTTCGTCTCCTCAGTTCCGAGTTGGGTTCTTTGTGACCGACTCCGGCGGATTGTGCTTCTGGGCCAGCCCTGAACTATTGGAACTCGCCAAGCTAAACTCGGACGATTTACTCGGCCAATTTTGGTTCCGCATTCTCACCGAAAAGTACCGCAAAAATGCCATCAGCCAATGGGAATCTTGCATTCCGCAGGGGCTGCCTTTCTCCTTTACCGGACGCGGACACCATAATCGCGGCAAAGAAGCGCTGCTGTTGGTCGAGTGTGTCGTCGTGCCCGCACAGAAAGATCGTCCGAGCCACTGCGTCGGTGTGGTGATTGAAGCTGCCGGGCCAACCCCTCAGAACAACTCGAGTCGCCTCGAAGAGGCGCTCAAGAAAATTGACAGCGCCGAGCGCGCTCAATTCGATCTGTCTGCGGCTCTCAATGTCGCGGATAGCACGATCAATCAACTGCAAAGCGATTTGCGCAAATCCGCAGATAAACAGGCCGCGTTAACGAAGCGTGTTGATGAGCTTGGTAAGAACATCCTTCGCACCGAGAGCGAGCTTGCTCAAACTTGCAGCGCTAAGTTCAGCTTGGAAACTCAGATTGTAGAGCTAAAAGCTTCGCACGCGCGCATCGTCGACGATCAACAGAAAGCGCTCGTGGCCGTGCAGAATGAACTCGAAGGCAAGCTAGCCGCAAAGATCAACGAGAAACGCCCGCTGGAAGAGGAACGCAACAAGTTGCGTCAGGAAAATGAGAAATCACTGGCTCGAATAAAAGAACTGGAAGCTCAGATCCCAGCGCTCTCCGAACGCATCCGGGCGCTGGAATCCAGCGTGGAACGCGAGAAGAGCAAGGCCTCGGCACTGCTCGCCGAGAAGGAGAAGGAGTTTTCCCTTAGTCGCGCCGAATCGGAAACTCAACTTCGAAAGATGCTGGGAGAGGCCACCGATCTTCTGAATACCAAAAAGCTCCTCACCGAGAAGCTTGCCGGAATGTCTCGCCAAATCGAGAAGGCCGAGGAGACCGAAAAGACTTTGCTTGGACGAATTCAAACTCTCGAGCTCGGCATCACCTCGGGTCAAGATACGGTAAAGTCGCAGTCAGCTGCTCTCGAGAAAAGCAAAGCCATAGAGGCCGAGTTAGCGGCAGAAAAGAAGAAGAATCAAGATGCACTTGCCCGGCTGGCCGAACTCAGCGAGAAGCTTGCTGCAGCGCAGGAAGAAATTCACGACGGCGAACAGGCTATTAAAGCGATCTCTCGGCAGTCCGAAGAGGTCGATACCCTGAAGGCTCAATTTGAGCGAGAACTGTCCGAGAGCAACAAGCAGCGCGGCATTCTTGAAAGCGAAATCAAGTCGCTTCGTGAAACCCGCGAGCGTGAATCTGCGGAACTTCGACTCCAAAAAACATTGGCAGTTGATTCACAGCGCGCACTCGAGGGGCCGACGAAAGCCTTGGCGCACGTGGGCAAACACCTTTCCACTTTGTTCCAGGAACTCTTCGGGTTCCTGCAGCAGCTGGCGCTCACGGGGGAGAATGCCCGTGCCGTTGCGCGCCTCAAAACTGCCGCAGATTACATCGCGAAGCTAACCAGCACCGTGGTCGACGTGCTCAATCTCGAACACCGCCAGGAGAAGCTCGCGCATGAGAAGATCAACTTAAAGCGCTTGATCGCTCAACTCGCCGGCGTCTTTGAGTTCAAGGCCTCACAACAGAGCATTCGCTTCGAAGCCCAAGTTCAAAGCGACATTCCCGATTCTGTGTTTGGTGATGCAGTTCGACTGGAACACGCACTCTCCACGCTAATAGGAAACCTTTTGCGCCTGCTGCCTGCCGAAGCCGACATGCACCTACGCATCGCCCTGCAGCAGGAGACCGCAGACACCTGCACTCTAGACTTTGCCATTACCTGCAACGATATCGACGATGTCGCTGTGCGTCAGGAAATTTGCGCTCTTGCAGCTTCAACGACCGCGTTTGCATCGCAGAACAGCAATGGACTCGGCTTTGCGATGTGTCGCAAGGTTCTGGATGTAATGGGGTCAAGCCTTGATGTTTCAGAGGATGAAAGCTCCCTTCGCATGCACTTCCTCTTGCCATTTTCGACGAAGGAACAAGCAGCGCAGCTTGAAGATACGAGCATTACCCCAGAAAGATTCGATCTACCAAGCACTACGTCGGCCACCCCGCCGCCACCTGCGCCGGAGAAAGCCGAACCCCCAGCCGAACCGCAATCTAACGCTCGCCGCTTGCGGGTCTTGCTAGCGGAGGATAACCGTATCAATCAGAATTTCATTACCCGAGTGCTCAAGAAACAGAACTATGAGGTTGCCCTCGCCGTAAACGGCAGGGAGGCGGCTGAAATGGCAGAGCAGCAGGAGTTCGACCTCATACTAATGGACTGCCAGATGCCGCAAGTGGATGGATACCAGGCCACCAGAAATATTCGGAAGTTCGAACTGACCCGCAACGCGCGTTCTGTAATTGTGGGCATGAGCGCCCACCTCGATATGGACGGTCGCGATCGCTGCATCAATGCCGGGATGGACGAATATGTCTCAAAGCCGATACAGGAGGACCGTTTAATTGAGCTCATACGCAAGCTATTTGAATAGAAAGCCAGGCGGAGCGCGACGATTCCCCGATTTCGAATTATGTCTTATACTTAAGAGAACCTATCAGAAAGGCCCGACATGGTTTTAGGAAAAAAGACTCTCTTGGTGGTTGAAGATGATGCAGACAGCAGAAATGCAATCTGCACGATTCTTGAAAGCCTCGGG
>JAFLCA010000103.1 GCA_017302875.1 Deltaproteobacteria bacterium | reverse complement strand
CTACTTCTTGAACTGACGGGAGCAGTGCGAGGGGCCGCATTGCTCGTGTCATCGTGGAGAAATTAATTCCCAATCGGTCGGCTGCGTCAGCGGGTGTCAGTCGACTGGCAGTTATAAAGTCAGAGTAGCTTCGCGCCCGATCGATCGGTGCTGGCTTCTCCTGACCTTCGTTGTCTCGAACAAGACCTTCCCGAATCTGAAGCTCTGAGAGAACGCCACGTGGATCGAGTCGGCAAGGCACCAGCTCGAAGCCGAGTTTAGTCGCGCAGTAGTGGCGTCGATGTCCGCCGATTAAATATGCCCTCTCTGGATCTCCCGGAAACTCGGAGATATGAACGGGCGTATGCATTCCAGTTTTTCTGATGCTGTTTAGAGTGTCCTCCATCGCGCTGCGACTAACGAACTTGCGTGGATTTAAGGGGTGAGGGGTCAACAGTTCGCGATAGATTAGCTGGACGACGGACGGTTGAGACCAGTCAGGTTTTCCGTCAATAAATACCGCATGAATTGAATGCGCGGCAGCCGAAGTAAGCTCCCCTCGGGGCGTCGCGATTCGCGCTGCTCCATGGACGAGGCCTGGGCTCGTAGGATTGGCATTAGAGACTTCGGCTAACGCGCCTGCAGCGGGCTGACCTTCGATTTCTCCCCCTGCTGTTGCTGGGCTCTGTCGGAGCGAAGAAATTTCTGTCAGCGGCGGTTGGGATGTTGGCGCGGTCGCACCGCTGCGGTGATGAACGGCGAACTCAATAGGGAATTCGTTGATGACTTCCTGTAGTGCTGATTCAATTTGTTCTGGGCTCAGCGCCGCTTTGTTTGAGCTAACCGTAATCTGCACGGGATGAGCTCCCGCCACGGTAATTCCATATTCTTTTCGTCGATCCTGAGAGGTCGAGGGGTTCCTGACGTGTTGAGGCGGGCGATGTAAAGCTGAAGCTGAGCGCAGTCGACCGATAATCGTGTGTACCTGCGGTGCAGACAAGCCCTCTTTCGCCACTCTTTCGGCTAGTTCAATCTGCGCGCGTTCTCCGCCAGGATGTCTTGCAATTTGAAGACCGACAGCGATAGGCAGCTGGCCTAAATTAATTTGAGTCTGAATCACGGTCGGAAGGGTTAGCAGTTTCAGCATCTGCGTTAAGCCCGCAGGGCTCATATTGAAAAGGCCAGCTACTTCCAACTGAGTTTTTCCGGAAACGCGAATGTACTCGAATATGCTTTGAGCACGGTCAATTGGGGCAGGGCGTTCTTGCCCCTCGTTGTATTTGATGAGGGCTTCTCGCATCTGCACTTCAGTAAGAATTCCCCGTGGATCGACTCGACACGGAAGCAAATCAAGCCCCAGGGCATTTGCAACCCACAACCGGCGGTGACCGCTTAATAGGTACACTTTCCCATCTTCGGGGTGCTGGCTAACTTCAAGAGGAGTGTGGAGGCCTTGCGCGGATACACTTTGAAGTAGGGTTAGCATCGCTTCGCGATTGACGTAGTGTCGCGGGTTGTAGGGAGCCGGTACGATCAGTTCGCGTCGCAACAGTTGAATCTCTCCGCAGTGCTCCATGTCGACCCGCCCGTCCTTGAAGAGGGCGTCGATGGATTCCGCGGCAGCGGATCGCAGCTTACCGGCGGAAGAGTTCAGCTCAATGAAATGGAAGTTGCCACGCTTCTGGACCCCGAGCTGTTCAAGATTGGCGCCCGCAGCAAATGCAGCGCTGGCCAATTCTGCAGGTGCATGGGGCTGGATCGGCGCTGCGTAGGAGTGCGAATCAGCGGGAATGTCGTTTTGTAGCTGTGTCATGCGCTGGTTCTTGTCTCCTACTCGTCGGTGGCGGGGCCATCAAAAAAGGTAAAGCCTGAGTCGTTTGGTGTCGCGGGAGTCGGAGGAGGGGCGGTTTTTGTCGTCGGTTGATTTGCTGAAATCTGCCGAATCAGTCGCTCGAAGCGCCCGCCATCATCCCCGTCACTGAAGCTTTCCTTTCCGCCAGTCAATTCGAATTTTACAGGGCCATCCGAGTTGAGGCGCCCCAACAACTCAAGTGCGATGGTAGAGAGTGCTTCACCTTCCGCTTTTCCAACACCTCGAACATCTCCGAACTCCTCCACAAGCTCTCGTAAAATATTTCCACGAGGGAGTTCCCGAGCATGGCTAAATTTCTCCGTCATGAGCCTTAAGGTTTGAGTAAACAATTGCGAGACTCGGCTTTCACCTAAGTCCATAATCTCGCCAATTTCCTTCAGGGAGACTTCTTCGTATAAGTAGAGATTCAGAATGTCGCGCTGCTGCGCACTGATTCCGCGGGTCAGTTCGCGGAAGAGTTCCTGTTTCTCAAGGGAGGTTGCTCTTTGCGCGCGATCGATCGGCAGTCGCACATCGTCAAGGGACAATGGTTCTTCATCTGCGCTTCCTCCGTTTCCTCTGGGGCGTCTAAAGTCACCCGCGTGTTTATGATTTACGGCGTGTTTTGCGGCAGCTCGAGCCTTTTCAAAGTCCTCCTGGGGGAGGTTAAGCCGTGCAGCAATTTCTTCTTGTGTCGGCTCCCTTCCGCTTTCCATCTCAAGATGAGCGCGAGCCGCATTGTAAGTTCCGCTGCGCTGTCGGTCTAATCTAGGTACCCAGTCCATAGCGCGAACGCCGTCGAGCATGGCGCCCTTGATTCTTCGTCCAGCAAAGGTCTCAAATTTTATCTTTAACTCGGGCTGATAGGACTCCATAGCATCAAGGAGACCTAACGTTCCATCTTGAATGAGGTCTCCCAGCTCTACGCAGTAGGAGAGGTGGGCTTGGGCTCTCTCGGCTAAATAAGTAACGAAAGGCAAATACTTGTTAACTAGCAGGGCGGATAATTCTGCGGAGCGCGAAGTTTGATAGCGCTCCCATAGGGCGGCTGTGCCTTCAAGTGCGGCGAGCCTGTCTGCCTCCTCCTCGCTTAGGTCCGCTTCGACAAGAGCCTCGTCAGCTTCGCCTTCTTCCAAATTCGAGTCCTCTTCGCGGAGTGGTAGGGTGGGCTCCGATTCCAGCGGAGTCACTGCGCTGACGAGACGCTGCTCGTCTGAAGGCTGTGGAGTGGTCTGATGGGCAAGATTCCGTGTCAACAATTCCACCGCGAAAACATAACGATTGGATATTGGAGAGGGCTTTTGGGCCTTCTCGCCGGGAGGATACGCCGATGTAAATTCTAATGCAACGCGGCTCCGGAATTATCCTCTCCTATTAATTACACCATCCTGGGTCGCTAGCCTTGCCGTTTCTTTGGTTCAGGTACGCGACTCTCTGATTGAGGCCATTTGATCCGTATTGCAGGCGAGCGATGTTAAATCGGGGGGTTATGCCAGATTTTCGAGAGCGCAGGCCCGGTGTGGAACTCCACAGACCATGCGGATAGAGCGGCGATGTCTACTTCAGTTTTTCCAGCCCGTCCTGTACGAAAGACTTAAGCCAGTTGCGACTAGTATGCTGCCTCGGGAATAACTCTTGAGCCGAATCCCATTCGCGACCGGCTGCATAATTCCAAATTGTTGCGACCCTTGAATGAGAGCGATGTGTTCTCTCCCTCAATGGAGCATCTTCGCAGATGGCAGCCACTAAGGGTGCCGCTTGTCTCAGCGGAGGTATCAATCTTCAGGTTCGTCAAGAAAGCTGAATTGAGGTCCAACTGCACCTTCGTTGCCACTATTGAAACGGAGGTGGCGACGGTGCTCGGGATGTTCTGAGCGCTGAGTTTAGCTTGCTGTTCGGGCAGCATGAAGGCGGTTTCGAGCCGCACTTCCTTGCCGGTGAGGCGCACGTCAGTCAGTTCAGAGTGGGTATCCATCACAACTTTTATACTGCGAGAGCGATCTCCAATATCAACGTTTCTTGCCTGTACTATCTTATTGCGAGCCACATCGGCAATTAACTTTGCAGTTCCGTCTTCCTCAGCAAGGATGCTTTGATAGCGTTGCAGAGTGTTCCCAACATCTCGGCTGTCGCGCATGAGATCACCGCCTCGCACCGTCATTGTGCCGCTGTAGCCTCTGCCTTGATCCACTTTCAAGCTAATCTCATACTGACCATCAGCTTGGACGCGCATTTCGAGCCATTGAAGTGTTTGGCCCGGGGTGCGGCTCTCCGCTCTCGACTCGAATCGATATCTGACCTCACCGTCTATGAATGCGGCCAGGTGCTCGGGCCTAAGCCTATGCTGGGTGCTATGCCACTCTCGGTCATTTAAACCTGGAGATGAATTGCGGATAACGAAGGAAGCGTCTCCCCATCTTTCATCTTGTCGGTCGAGAATGTGAAAGGGGCACTCGGACGCGTAGTTTCCCGCCATGCCCATACGTTCGAACAGGCTTTTTAACTCCTCGCGACTTGCGTTGGGGAGTTTTCCAAGGGCGGCCTCGAATTTGGTAAACGCCATGGCTGCTTCAGAGCGTCCGTACTCTCGGCTAGAGGCATCCCGCCGCATGCCTGTTTCTTTTTCGTCTAAGTTCCAGAACTGATCGAAATCGGCACGCAAAGTGATCGCCGTATTGAGTTTTGTATTGCTGAGGACGATATCCCGGCCTACCAGCTCCTCGCCTCTTCGATATTCTACGGTTGTGATTCGAACGTCGCCTCTGGTTGCCAAATGGGTGGGGGACGACTTTTCTAACTTCTCAATTCGATCGTCTTCTACGAAATCTGCCGGGGGAGGGGGTAATCCCTGTGCTGCATGAGCTGCCTTGCGCAGCAGTCTGTTCATTTCGACAACGTCCGGGGCGTTCGTGTCGGGGGTAGTGATTCCCATCTCCGCCAATGATTCGGAAGATAGAGCAGATGTCGATACTGTTCCGCCAGCTCCCACATTCTCGATGGGATAAGCCGGTTTTTCTCGAACAGTGCCGCCGATAGAATGTAACGCCGCTACTGCTGCGGCATATTCACCATTCATGCTTTCGGCTGCGCCCGCTAAGCGATCCAAGTGCTCACAAAAGACATCCCAGCCCTTAAGTCTCGTTCCGGCAACTTCAAAATATTTGCTAAAGCTCTCTTTAATGGCATTAACTGCGTGTGGATCAATCAATCCGTTAGCATCGTCTATAGTTGCATGCAGTTGCTGTGACAATTCAGCCATGCGCTTCTGGTTAGAAGCATTTTCGGTTTTCAACCCAGCGCCCCTCAGCGCCGTGGTGAGGCCAGAAAGGGAGGAGTCGATCATGGCACGCGAATCATCGTCAATGGCGAGTCCGGAGAGTCGCGGTTCGACACAATTACGCAGCGCGTCGATATAGAGATCGGCGTGGGTGTGTAGTTGTTCAAAAGTATTTTGCGCGTTACTTAGCGTTGAGCTGAGCGGGCCCCCGCGTGCTGCGGTGGAGAGCGCAGTTTCAAATTTCTGACGCGCCTCTCCGGAGAGCTCCGAGCGCATTTCGCTGCAGGAAGTAATCGCTTTTGTAACTTCGTTTAAGGATGGAGAGATCTGCGCAGAAAAATCTTTAGCGGCCTGGCCCAGACGAGCAGCTAATTCCACTCCGGATTGATAGTGGTTTTGTACGTCTTTTAGCGCAGCTTTGGCTTGCTCAAGACTGGCTGCTTCGGAAGCTAAACTGCCTTCGATAAGGCGTCCACCGCCTGCCTGCAGTTTTCCTGGTTCGACCGGTTCCCCTAAGACAATGGGTGAAGCGCTTGAGAGCACTGCCCCTGGTAAGCCCAGCACCGCTCCTCTAAACCCTCGCTCTGCCTCGTTCGACGTTGCTACTTCAGACTGTCCTGTTACGGCTACGCCGGCTACTGCTGCACACACACACACCCCCAAAACACTACAAATTGTAGTTATGTACGGTTATCACGCAAGGGAACATAGCGAGACTGGTATTTTTCGGGAGGTAGAAGAGAGGTTCGATGGTGCTTTTGGCGCCTTTTTCCTGGTGTAGGATTAGGAAGGTATTGGTCATTATAGGTCGGTACTTAAGGTGGAGCGCGGCCTAAGGCAACTCTATCGAGCGCGCTATCCTGCGAGTTTTCCAAAGATTCCCAATGCTCACGCGATTGAGTCAGCGATTGTCTGCGGGCAGGGGGGCGACCGTGGGAAGATACGGATTCCGATATCTTCCGCCGTAGTCCACATTAAGCCTCCATATGGCCTTCCATCTCTCCCACGTAAAAAGGGGGCCCGTGATGGCGGAATGTAGCACGGCATAAAACTCACGTAGCTGTGGGTCGCTGATTCGATTTTCGTTGAAGCGTAGAGATTCTGCGTACCCGCTCGGTACAGGCTTTACCACGTGACCGGGGAGAAATGTTTGTAGGTCTGATGGCGCTGGAAGCCTCGCAATCAGAGGGTCCGTAATACTAAGAGGATCAATGGTGCGAGCTTGTGGGCCAGAGCAGAAGCCACGAAGTCCACCTTCCATCTTTAAGACCTGTGCGGCCTTCAGCGGGAGTCTTGCGCAGTGTTTGGCGCTTCGGACGGAATGAAAGGCGGCAAACGGGAATCTTTTGCCGAAAGAATACGAAAGCAGCGATGAAGGCGTATAGTAATATTTGACATCAAACGTCGCTGGCAGATCGATCGGCGTTCTTAAAGGCGAAGACGGCCACACGGATACATAGAGTAGGAGCGCCACGCCTGCGCCGGCGTGGGTCAGGGCGGCTAAGCGTGGGCCAATCGTACGCAGGGAAGCAAGTATGACCAATGCCGAAATTACGAATGGAGCGGCGAGGAAGCGAAATCCAATGAAGTCCCCTCCGATTTTAGTAACGTAGACTACTCCCAGCATGGCTCCGAGCCAGGCTACGGCGAGTTTCTGATTCCGAGTTTCCCGACAATTTGAAACGAGTAAGGTGACAGAGAACAGTCCCGCCAAAACCACGGTGAGGAGGGTGACGGGGTCAGTCTCCCAACTTAAAGCAAGGTAGCTAAGCCCTGAACGCCACAACAGAGAATCGTCCATGCCAAACCCCACCTTAGCGTAATATGAGGTGGGAAATGGTGCGCCATAATACACTATGGAGAAGACGATCCAGCCAAGGATCGGAAGGGCCGCAAGGGTGCATATTCTAAGCAAGGCGCGGGGGCCAAGATTCTTCCACACCCAAAATGATTCCAGGCATAGCGCTGGAATAAACAACAGTGCGCTATCGAGTCGATTCAAAACGCAAATTGATGCAATCATGAAAAGACGTAACGGATGCCGATCTTTTGTTTCGGAGCGAGGAGAGAACCACAAGCAGAAGAACAGAATGACCAATGCCAATGTTAAAGGTGTTTCGAGTCCCGAAGAAGTAAACGGGGCGAAGGCTTGCGAACTGAACAGCAGGAGCAAGCCAAAGCACAACTCTCTCCATCCGGAGCAAAAGCGCGCGAAAACCCACACTCCAAGCGCTGAGGAGATGAAATTAACAAGAAGTGCCGCAAGGTATATACCGGTCGGATCGAGCGGCTGCGAAAAGATCCAAAATGGCAAATACACTAAGGTTAGTGGAAGAACATAAAGGGGGCCCGTGAATACCTGAACGCGTTCTCCTGGATTCCAGGTCAGTCCCTCCCCTGACAGAAAATTATCAACGCTTCGAAAAATCATGAATGCGTCGTCGCAGACGTAGGCATTCAATACAAAGACTATAGCAAATGCTGCAAGGGCTGCTGCAATTGGGGTTCTTGATCGCGGTGCTGTTGGCAGCAGCGCTGTTTCATGTGCATCACGTTGGAATTGGACGTTCATTTTGAAGTGGCGAACCGTTTTCTGAGCAGTGTTGTGGCTTGCTCCCGTATTACCAGAGAGAATCCCAAATCGTGACGTCCGAAGCAATTGGCAAGGCGGCTTTGTGCGAAGAGAATCGATAGATTTTATGGCGAAGCGTAAGGCTAGCAGCAGACTTTGCCCTTTCTTCTTATAAAAGGTGAGTGGCTCGGGGGCTACTCAACCTTAATGCGGAACGAATAGTTTCCTATGCGTGCCGCCTACCTTGTCCCTGCCCACCGCTGCGTCTGACCGTTCAGAGAGCAGCGTAGAGCACCAGCACGACCACGAACACCAGCATCGAGATCAGAAGATTCTCCGCCGGCACCTTCGCGTTGGCTGCGGTCGTCTGGGAAGCCGATGCGCTGAGCGCCTCGTGCTTCATGAAACGCCCGAACGTCGTCTTGACCCATTCTCCCACCGCCGTTTCCGCGAGGAGCTTGAGCAATTTCTTGCCCCAGTTCATCAACGCGGGAAGGGCGGGAGCGAGAACGCTCTTGTCGATCCCAAAGTACTTGACGATCAGATACCCGAGCGCCGATGCCGTTGCCGTCACCAGCGCCAGGCGGACAATCTTGCGCACCTTTGCGGATGCGAAGACAGCCTTCACAAACAGACAGAACTGAATCCAATACGAGCGCATAAAAACCTCCTTGGCCGAAGCCGTTAGAGAACCTTCGATTTCCCCGAGCCACAGCGCGTGAATACACCTCACCCGCTGTGGCCGGTTCGCCACATCTACTCTTGCACTCGGAGCTGCGGATACACGTGTCCCGCGCTGCTCTAAAAGCATTCAAATTGTAAAAGTTCATGTCGTTTGCTCAGCTTCGCGTTAGGAAGCTTGTGCCGCTGCCGTATGTTCCATGTATGCCGGACCCCAATTGCACCGCCGTCTTGTTTCGCAATGCGACGGCGCACGAAATCCGTGTGGAAGTCTGGCGCTTCGCATGCAGTAAGAAGAAAGCTATTTATTAATTACGTCTCGCCGCAGAGGATGCGGCGGAAGGTTACTTAGTAACCCAGCAGTCGCGTCCGGGAGCGGAGAGATGAAGATATTTGTGTCTAGCCTGTTCCATAAAAGTAATTCTATCACAGCGCGATCAATGCTTCTATCTTTTTTTCGTTTCGATCGAAAATATTTGAATATTTGCAGATGGAGGATCTCAGAGATGAAGGGACTTTCCTGCAACGAAGATCTGCTTGCGAATCTGCCAGGCAATTTAACGCTAGGAGCGCTCCTAAAAAGCGTCTTTTACGCCCTACGCGATTATGTTGTGCTAGGAGCAGGTTATTGCGGTGCAGTCTCGGTGAGACGGATTAAAATGTATGCGTGAAACATTTCTATTATTGCTGCTGATCGCTTCGCTCGCACTGTCTTCTGTCGCGCGCGCTGATTCGGGTCCTGCGCATTGTCAGTCGGTAGCAAAGGAAGTAACTCTCGGCACAGTGACTGCTACCGCCGGAATTTTCGCCAATTTTTGGAATTCTAAGGGCTCTTTAAGCTATGAGTCACGCAAGGCCTTTGATGCTATGAGCGGGGCTATCCCCAAGGCTGCCAGTGCTGGAGCTTTTTGCCCGCAGGGGTGCCACACGAAGCAAGGCCCTTCTTTTTTCTTTCGTTCCACTCCGCGTCTCGTTCTATCCGACTATGAGGATGCTGCGCATTGCAATCAGCTCTATGCTCAGACACAGAACCAGCCTTTGCGTTACGAGAAGAAGGGGCTTCACTCTCTAAAAGAAGCAGAAAAGTGGATCGGAAGATTCTCGAGAGGCAAGGGCACGGAGGGGGAGAGTCTCTATGAGCGCTGCGATGGATCTTGTAGCCCGCGCTATTCCTATGTCGTTACAACCATCTCTTCGCTTTTGACTATCGAAGCACAAGTAGTGTGTGGACCGGCGCGCGACCAGGAGGATGATACCTATGAACTTGAATATGGGTATCGCTGGTCTTGCGAAGCAGTTCAGTAGTTTTTAGATCAGAGCGATTCCCCGTCGGCTTGTAGATAGAAGCAAAACAAAGCGGCGATCATTCCGGGCAGAGCCCAGGTCCAGTTGAAGCTGACTAAGGCAGGCACGGCGAGAATTATCAAAATAAAAGAGGTCAGGCCGCAGAAGAGTTCGAATCCTATCAAACTGCCGAAAAGAGTCATTACGAGAAAGAAAGTTTGAATGACCGTAAGTGGCAGAGCCCACTTTGCCATGTCAGTCTGCTGCCAGCTCAAACTTAAGGACGTTAAATTCCCTTCCAGCACCGGATACGAGAGCCAGTTAAATGGACGTGGATCTCCGCCTCCAATAATTAACTTCAATAACATCGATAGCACGAGACAGTTTACAAGAATCTGAATCCAGTCGTACCAATAGCGAGGGCGAGGAAAAACTTCGCGGTGATAGAGGGCTCCCACGATCAGGATCGCGAACACGTACTGATAGTAGTGGTTTGGCAGCCCGAAGCCGAAGTAACAAAAGCCAAGGGCTGCCAGCGCCGTGATAAGTTCTATGGCGTCTTCGAGGCGAGAATCCTGTTTTTTTAGTTTCTGCACTTCCACCAAAGTTTCCAGCCTGCCCAAGCGAACGTGGAAGTCAGCGATTTTCTCAGATACGTCTGTCATGGTGCTTTCAATGCTCCAAAGAAAAGGGGCTCGGTAACGATAGATCTGAACTTCGTAGCGAACAAGAAATGAGTGTAGTTTGGCGATTTAATGAGTCGTGGAAGGGGCTGCGGTGGCATAGCGTTGTTCTGCTACGCACATAGCTATGACGGCGGCGACTATCATGGCACCACCCATCAAAGTATTTAACGTGGGGATCTCGCCGTACACAGCAAGCCCGAGAAGAACGCACAGGGGGGATTCGAGTGCGAAGATAATGCCGCTTAGCATGCCAGAGACTCTCGGCATCCCGTACGATGAAAAGAATAAACTCGCAGCGACGAGTATTCCACCGATGGTTCCGAGAAAAGCCATCCACAAGGAGATTCGCAACGGGAACGACTCTCCAAGCAAGTAGGCTGCCGGGAAGGCCTGCGCAGCTCCGAGCAGTAGCACGAGCAGGGAGAGCTCCCAGTCATCCGGTGCCGGAGAGTGTTTCTTTCGCAGAATGAGAGCAAGTGGAAAGGCGGTGGCAGATATTAGTGCCAGGCATTCGCCGCGGCCAAAACGAATGGATTGCCCGGGCAGAATTCCGAACATGAGCGCAGCTCCCAGCACCGCAAATGCCAAGATGCACCAAATCAAAAGCGGTCGGCGCTCTTTGAATATTAGAACCCCCCAGAGACACGTGAAGGGAAGCGCTTGCACAAACGAAGTTGTGGCAATATCAGTCGAATTTATTGCAGCGACCCAAGGCAAGGAACCGAGGCCCGTGAAGAGCACTGACCGCAAGCCAAGTAGTTTCCAATCACCGCGCGTATATTTTTTATATCGTTCCAGGTTGAGCAAGCTTGGCTTCAAGAGGACTAAAAAGATTGAAGCCGTTACGAGGCGCAACGAGAGTTGATAAGCATTTCCCAGTTCGCCATGCATGGCACGTGCGAAGATGGAGAAAAGAGCCCAGGTAAGGGTGACGGTAAAAAGCGCGATGACGCCTTTGCTGAATTCGCTGCGGGAATTCTCCGGAGACATTGCCCTGTCCTTTTATCTTATTCGACCAGGATCAGAGGTGCCTTAAAAGCCAATGTCCAAGTGTAAGGGGACTCGCTGGTATTAGCTATTTTGCCGCCTTCGCCCCGAATGCCGACCACAAGATCTTTGCCGTCGAGTTTTTCGCAGCCTAGTCCTAATCCTTCGCGTGAACGTTCACTGGTCACTGCGCGAGCAAACTCTATGGCAGGCTTGTTATCAGGGAGTGTGAACCCTTGTGGCGAATTCCGGAAGCTAACGAAGTAGCTGCTGAGTTCCTTCGCCGAGCATTCAACGCTGCCGCGTTTAAATTTAAAGCCCAGGGTGAGGTCGGCCTGAAGTAGGGATGGATCGTTGAAGAGACGCTCCTGCTTCAGCTCTTCAATTCTTTCAGCGGTCGGTTCGGTGAGATAGAGGCCAACGACTATTTCCGATCCATCACTTTTCAAGAATGCTATTTGGAATGGCAGCTCTACGCTTACGCCATTTACGGATGCGAGATTTGGCGATGGCTGGCTGTCTGCTTCCGACTCTTCCGGGAGGGCCGTTGGTGGCAGTTCTTCAGCCGGGGTAATCTCTTCAGGTGCGACGTACGCCTCGGGTGCTGGCTCGGATGAAGATAGCCCGTCTATCTGTAGGCGCGGACGCAAGTCGTAGGCTTGTTGGGCGCGACGTGCCATGGAAATTTCGACCACATTCAGAATGAAAAGAATAATAAGGCCACCGACGAAGCGTGACACGGTCGCTCCTGGCTCTCTTAACACGAGAGTGGAGGCAATGTGATCGTGAAGTGCTTGCTTGCGAGCCGAAAACGCCGCCATCACATATCCCAGGCCCAGAGGAATCGCAGAAACTACTTTTGCTAAGTTTCGAAAAAGCGCTCTTCCGAATGAGATGGGCTCTGCGTTTTCATTCCCGACGTAGGCCTGCATGATGATTTTACCGGGGGTGGCGCGAAATGAGGAACTCTCGAAGGCAGCGAAATAGACCAGTCCAAGCAGGAGGCTTAATAGTACGAGTCCGACAATTGATGCCGCAGCCGCTCCAAAAGCTGCGCCGGCGCTCAGATGCGCAATCTCTGAAAAGATCTGAATGCCAAGCGTGAAGCAAAACCAAACTGCGACGATACGAGCCAATTGAATAATACAGCCATCGATGGAGAAGGCGACGACGCGGCGCCAAAAGCCAGAATAAACGATAGCAGCGCTGGCCGCTGTCGGTGTGGGAGCTGCGCCAGGCACAGCGGGATCAGTTTGTGGAGCCGCCGGGTCGGAGGGCGGGGCCTGTAAATCTGTTCCGCACATTGGGCAGCGGGGAATGTTGTCTCGCAAGGTACGTTGGCAGCCGGGGCAGGTAATCGACATGCGTTATCCAAAAAAATACACAAATACGGTTTAGCACGAGTGGCTAAAACTCGCATTTACCTTTTTGATTTCGGTTTTGCGGTCGCGAGTTTACGGAACCACTGCTCTGTTAATCGGAAAACTGAGTCTTCCATGCCCGCTCGATCGTTAAAGTAATGTGTCGCATGGGGGACAATCTTGAGATCTTTCTTGCCCGGTAGTGTCTCGAAGTACAGTTTGCATCCATCTTTAAGGACGCCGCTGCCGGCGCAGATGATGCGGGTTGGCGCAGTAAAGTTCGTTGCGAGTTGATCCCAATCCAACTGGTCGGCTTCTTTAATCATGGCGGTTCCGAACAAGTACACCACGCCCCAATCAACGAGATAGGCCTTAAGCTCTCGCACAAAGCGCGCGGGCTTGCCGCCCCACTTTCTACTGGTAAAGGACGCAGCATGAGTCGGATCCCACAGCACGGCGCCGTCCACATTCTTCGGGTTGGAAAGTAAGATGGTGGCGCCGCCGTAGCTATGGCCGACGACAAAAATCTTTTTAAATCCCTTTCGTCGAAAGTACGCCGTTACCGCATTTAAGTCCTGAGCATGGGTACGCAAAGTTGAATCGGGGAGTCGGCGCGAGCCTTTGGGCCATCCGTACAAATTCAATCGGTAGGTTGCAAACCCGCGGCGGGCCAAGTACTCCGTCCCCAGACGATAGAATGACTCGTCCATGTTGCCGGTGAGTCCATGAACCATGATGCAAAGTGCCTGGCTCTTGCGACCCTGGAATTTCCCAAATACCTTGAAGCGGGTTTTGGGGACTGCGATGGCGAGCGTCTTTTCGAACTGCATGTGAATGTTCCTGGTCGAAGTTAGGCGCGGAAAGGCTTAATTTAGTATGGGTTCTGCGGTAAGTCTAGAAAAATGCAAATAATACCCGATAGTTATTGTAGTCAACTATTGCCCGCATATAGAACACCGCGGCTTAGCAGCGCTCCATAACAGTCAAAGGGTTGGTGCCGATTTAGGTTCCGGGCTCGTAGCCGTAAAAGTGTTTTTTGGGTGTTGTATGACAGTAAATAGCGCGCAGGTGGTGCCGAGTGGTGAATCATTAGCCGCGCCCGTAGGTGTGGCGCTTTCGGATTTCGCGCCTTCTTCTTTAAGCGTCGCATCGGGTGAGCTCAGAGCCAAGCTTATAACAGACGCGACCGCAGCTTTCTCAACCCTTAGTGGCGATCAGGCGCTCAAGGTGCAAAGTCTTCTCGATACAGCCCAGCTGGCATTTACAGCTGCATCTGAGTTCGAGAGTACGGGGACTGAACATATTCGAACATTGTCCGCCCTCGATGCCACCCTTTCGAAAGTGACGGACTCGATGATGCAAGTGGGAAGCGCTTGTCGTCAGGTCGCTGAAACGGTACTGCCGACTCTTGACGGCGCTCATGTGGAGAAAGTTTCCGCGCTTTTGCAAACGCTGAGTGCGCAAGCCGAAGATTTTTCTTCCTCTATTGATGACTCCAAATCAGTTTGGCGTGAACAAGTCTTCGCTCGCGAGGTGCATGACAAACGAGTCGCAAAGGTAGACGCGCTAGCAGCGACGACTC
>JAFLCA010000102.1 GCA_017302875.1 Deltaproteobacteria bacterium | reverse complement strand
CCTCCTGCCGGCGTTTTACGCCGAGAAAGCCGGCCAGCGCTGCCGTGACCTTCGATGAGTCGAGCTTCAAGAGATCGCTGACCGCAAGCACGGCCAAACTGTTCAAGGCATTATGCGCCCCGGGCACTCCCAACTTCCAGGAAAGCACACGTCCGTCAGGCGCAGTCGCCCGCATCTCCTGCGCATCGCCGACCGACCTCACTTCTTCAAGGTGGTATTCGCTACCGGGGCGTCGACCATAGGTAACGATTCGACAGCGTGCCTGTGTGCGCCATTGCGCTAGTAAAGTTTGAAGGTTTTCGTCGTCCGAACAACACAGCACGCAGGATTGCGCCGGGAGAGCCAAAACTTCCTTGGTGAAGACTGCGTTAATACTCTCGAGCGACGGGTAAATATCCGCGTGATCGTACTCAATCGAGGTGATCACTAAGGTGGTAGCTGCGTAAAAGCTAAACTTGGGAACCTTGGCAAAGAAGGCGCTGTCATACTCATCGCCCTCGACGACGCTAACGGAGCCGACACCGCGCCAGAGACTGGCAGGAAGGTCTCTCACCACGCCACCGATAAAATAGCTGGGATCGTCACCTAGCTTGGCCAACACGGTTGCCATCATCGCGGAAGTGGTCGACTTGCCATGCGTGCCGGCCACCACAACGGAGTGGCGATCGCGAATGATAAGTTCGCGCAGTAGTTTCGGGAAAAAACTATAGGGCAACTTTTGCTGCTCGACCTGCTCGACTTCGGGATGCCCGTAACTCACGGCATTACCTATGACCACCAGCGCTACGCCAGGGGGGATATTGGCGGCGGCATAGCCTCGGCAGAGGCGTACCTTGGAGCGGCTAAGATAGCTGCCCATCGGTTCGTAGAATTCTTTATCACTACCGGAAACCTCATAGCCCGCCTCGGAGAGGGCGACCGCGAGCTGCGCCATTGCGACCCCGCTCACTCCAATTACATGAATCTTTGCGCCCGCGGGAACGGCCGCTAGGGCACTGGCACGCTCAGGTGAAAAGTATTCTTTCGGCATGGTGGCACGTCTCGAGAGCAGGACGACTTAAGAAAAACTGGCTTACTCTTTATCTTTCTTGTCTCCGCCCATCATCGCCTCGGCCTCGGAGAACTTCTCGTAGAGCTGCGCGTACTCGATATCCAACGCGTCGTAGCGCTGCTTTAGGATAAAGTATTGTTCGTTGCCTTGCTCGATTTGCAACAACAAATCGCTCATTTTTTGCTCCGTCATGAGCAGCTCAGACTTCATGTTTTGAACTTGCTCCATCACTTGAGTGCTTAGCTCAATTTGACCAAGCAGCTGATCGAGCTGTTGCGTTGAGGCGCTGATTTGCGCTTTGAGTTGTTCATTGCGCGTGGCGAGCTCCTTCTCCTTCTTATTGAGAATGTTGAGCTCTTCTTTCGTTTCAATTCCGCTGGCTTCCAGCTCACGCTCGATTTCTTCCAGTTCACGGAGTCGCGTTTCAATTGTTTCGAGCTCAGCTTGGGTAATCGTGATTCGCCCCCGTTCAGCCTTAAGCGCCTCCTGTGCCAGCTTCAGTTCCTTGACGCGCACGGCTACATCACCCAGTCCGACCATTCCTCCGTACAGATCATCGAACTTTGATTTAATGGCGGTAACCGCAGAGAGACGTCCTTCCAACTCGGCTAAGGCACCGCCTCCACCACCGCCTCCGGCGTTCATTTTCTTGAGGAGGAAATACAGGGTACCGATGGCGGCACCCGCTTCGATCAATCCTAAGATAATAATGAGAACAATACCCATTACTGTTCCCCCGCTTCATTTGTTCCAGGTTCTGAGGCAGGCGCTTCGGCTCCAGCAGCCGCACCGTCTGCAGAGGTCTCAGAGGGCGGAGTCTCGCCGCCGGGAGCAGGCTCTTGCGCAGCCGGGGCTTGCGGTGCGGGAGCAGCCGCTGCGGCTGCCGGTGGCGCTACAACTGCGCTCAACTTCTCATCGCTGAGGCGAGGATCATTGATATCAATTTCCGTCAGCACAGCTGCCGCTTCCAGAGAAGCAATTGCCGCTTGTAAGTCATCGAGCGGTTCAAAATCAGGAACCTTGAAGGAGAGTTGACTTTGCGCGCGCTTAATAAAGAGAAATCCAATTCCTGCCCCCAGCAAATTCGCAAGCGTAAGTCCGAGTATGGGAAGAATCGGCGAGGCACTTGGTTCCTCGACCGTTTTCTCAACTTCAACAACGTGGATAATTTCTTCGCCAGCCAGAGTAACCTTAGTGTAGGAAATGGTGTTACTGACATCGCGTACGCGCGTTTTCTTCTTTCCCTCCGCATTCAATGTCGCCTGCACTTCATACTCACCATCATTAGGTAATGCCGCAGCCCGCGCGCGATAGGTAGAACTGCCAGCCGCAATGACGGGCAAGGAAATGCGTCTCTTGTTCTTATCAACCGCGATTACCTTGATATCGATATCGCGATAGCCTGCCGCTTCTTCAGAAAGCTCAACAAGAAACGAATCAGCCGAACTTGAGCCCGCGCTAGCAGGTTCACTAGATTTCTCATCTGCATGTCCACCTCCATGAGCATCGGCATGCTCGTCGTGCTTGGCGTGGTCGTCATGCTTGGCAGGGCCGCTATGCGAGGGCGCATGAGCAGCGGCGGCAGCATGATCTTCCTCTGCCGAAGTAACGGACAACGTAATAACGCGAGGCTTTACGCGAAAGGCAATCTGCTGACGACGCTCAAAGGTCGGAGCTTGGGCCACAATCTGTAAGCGATATTCACCCGGCTCGGTTAAGTCGACCAAATAACTGAAGATGCCGTCATTTGCGATCTTGTCGCCGTGGGTACCATCATCAAAGAGTCCTTCGCGCAGCACCGGCTCGGACACACGATCGGTCGGCACAATTTGAAACGCGTAGCGAATGGCTTGGGTCATTTCCGGCAGTACGACGGGCTTTTCCGACTCATACAGGCGAGCTTGCAGCAGCACCGGACTACCGACATTCATGCTTGGAGGCCAGTCAGTCACGAGCTTCAGATTTGTAAGTACCGTCGCAAACCCATCGGTACTCGGCAGGCCGAGCACCTTCCAGTCGCCGACTTCAGGTTTTTCGATAGTGATAACGTCAAACTTGGTGCCCTTGTACCATTTGAATCCCGGCAAGCGTGATTCCGGCCCGATGTCTTTCCCTGATGGGCTGACGATTCGAAGCTGCGCTCCCTCTTCCCCATTTACGTAGAAGGTTGCCTCCTGAACATCGGCATCGATCTTAAAGCCCTTGCTCGTCAACGGCAGCATTTGCGGCTTCTTGACGACTACGAACAAGTCAGCAAAGGACTCGTGAATTTTATCAGCGTTTGGCGTGAAATAGTGCGCGCCCTCGGTGGCAACAGCGATTTGCGCCAACAAATCCTGGTCTGTCTGATCACTGAACGCCAAGGTGTGCACCTTGATGCCGTCGGCCTTTAGATCCGGCAGAACGGTATTCAGCAATTCGGTCGTCAGGGTTGCCGCTATTCCGGAAGCCGGCGCTGGATCCATTTTTCCGTCGGACAGAAGAATAATCGCCGGAGAAGCACCATCTCGTTTCGATTTCTCGAGCAAATCTTTGGCTGCCTTTATGCCTGCCAATAAGTTCGTGAATTGTCCGGAGTTCCCGACGGAAGCAATCTGCTTCGATACCTGCTCGCCCTGCTCCGCGCCATATTCTTCGAGCGGACGTATGGTCTGAGCCTCTTCCGAGAATGAAAGGATAGCTAAGCGATCGCCCGACTTGAGGAACTGCGTGAAGAGCTTAGCACCTTCATCCCTTAAACGACCGGGATCGGTTACGCGCATACTGCCCGAGGCATCAAGCAACAAAACAGCATCCACTTTGTCGCTTTGTTCAACCTTTAGCTCGCGCTGCTCCGCGCTGAGGGTTCCCACGCATAGGCCGACCCCAATGACAGCGCAAAACACTGTCCACAGTTTGGAGATCTGAAATTTCGAAGAGCTAGAATTCATCGATGTTTATGAGCGGCCGCGAGCTTCGGGGTCAGTACGCCTTAGAATCACGAGACTTGAAGTAAAACAATAAGTTAGCGATTATCACCTGAAGTGTAAACCTAAAAACTTGGATACGCACTATGGCGTTTCGCTGCCGAGCACGCGAGATTCATAGAATCCGGCCCGTTTTAAATCGAGATCTATGTTGTTTCGTATCGCACTACTACTTTCGCTCTTGTTCCAGGTTCCGGCCTGGGCTGAATCAGAGCCGCCTTTTGCGCTTCCGAAGCAGGAAGAACTTAGCAAACTACGCAGCGCCATTATCTATACGTCACGGGGTGACCTCTATTTTGAGCTGTATCCTGAAGATGCCCCCTGGCATGTCGCCAACTTCAAATACCTGGCTGACAAAGGCTACTATAAGGGCCTGAAGTTTTACCTGTATTACCCGGGCTATATCATTCAAGGCGGGTCACCGAACGGCAAGGCGTCGGGGGGGCCGGGGTACGAGCTGCCGCCGGAGTTCACAAAGCGCCTTAACGAAATCGGCAGCCTGGGTATGGCCCGCAAGCCTGACTACATAAATCCGGAGCGCCGGTCGAACGGCAGTCAGTTCCACATTCTGCTCGGAGACGCGCCCCAAATGGACGGTTCCTACACCGTATTCGGAAAGCTTATTAAGGGCGGAGCGGTTTTGAAGAACCTTCGCAAAGACGACACGATTAAAGACATTAAAGTCTTCGTTCGACCGCAATAAGGCAGCTTCCCTAAAGATCCGGCGATTCCAGGTAGGAAGTGCTGTCTTGTTCGTCGGGGGCTGTTTTTGAGGGCTCGGTCCCTTTCACGAAGTATTCCAAAAATGCTCCCGGGCTTCCCGGTGCTGCCGCCAAGCCGGTGGCCTTATTTATCCAGAAAGGATCGACGCCATCGGGCACGCTAAAATCGAGAGGCCGCAGGGGCTCCGGCGCAACGTACTCGATCCCCAGGCGCTCTGCTTCGGCCTTCGTTTCCTCGACCAGCTTTTGATAATTTTGTTGGTCTTCGTCGTTTAGGAATTCGCGCATCAGATAGAGCCAGACCGGTGCCGCAACCCGCCCGCCCGTTTCTTTGTCGCCCACCTCTTTTTTCTGATCAAAGCCGACCCACACACCAGCAACCCAGTTAGGCGTATAGCCGATAAACCAACAGTCCATTTGATCATTTGTAGTTCCGGTCTTTCCGGCGACCGGTCTACCGATCTCCTTAATGCGATAGCCGGTACCGTGCTCGACCACGCCTTTCATCATGTTTGCCATGAGGAAAGCGCTATCCTCATTGATGACGCGCTTGGCACGATTGATCTTTTGATCTTCGAAATTGAAGATCTCTTTGCCGTTACGATCGACGATGCGCGTAATGTACACCGTGTCGAACAACGTGCCCCGCGCCGCGAATACACCGTACGCGCGCACGAGTTCAAGCAAAGTCACCTCGCTGCTGCCAAGAGACAAGGAAAGGTTGTGACCGAGCTTACTCGTAACGCCTAGTTTACGAGCATACTGGATAACCGCATCGACACCGATGCGAGAGATAATGTCGGCTGACACTAGATTACGCGAACGCTCAAGGGCCGTGCGCAGGGTAATAGCGCCGAGATAATCCTTCTCGTAATTCCCCGGAGTCCAAAATTCATCTCCGACACGGAAGGTTCGCGGCTGATCGTACACAATGGTTGCCGGGGTATACTTAAAACCATCGACCGCAGCGAGATACAGGATTGGCTTAAAGGAAGATCCCGGCTGACGGAAGGATTGGGTGACGCGATTGAACTGACTGACCTGATAGCTGTAGCCGCCGACTTGAGTAGCGACCTTACCCGAGTTTGGATCAATCAGCGCTACAGCGCCCTCTATCACCGGCGTCTGATCGAGGATCACATTGTCGATGACGCCGGGGGGCAAGGGCTGTTTCTGCGCCTTCTTGGTCTCTTCCTGCTTGACCACCGAAACTTCAATCACATCCCCGGGGCGAATAACTTGTTCGGGAACGATCCAGCTGGCATGATCTTGCTTGTCGAGGCGCTTTTTCGCCCAGGCAGCTTCTTTTACGTTTACCGTGGCGGTGTAATAGCCCAAATCGACTTTCACCGTTCCGCGCTGCGGACTCACTTCCGTAACCAGCGCAGGATACGGCGTTCCTGGTTCTAGCTCCTGACTGATCGCAGAAGCGAAGCGTTCCAAAAACTCCTTGCGACTCTCGGAAGAAAGGGTCGTCACGGGGCCACGCCAACCGCGCCGCTTGTCAACCTCACGCAAGCCTTTTCGCAAGGCAGCTACCGCATAACCATCCGCCGTGAGATTGAGCGCTGTCTCAATGCGCAATCCATCAGTATCGATGTTATACCCCTTCCAGGCAGGATTTTCGGAGAAGATGCGGCGCACTTCAGATACATAATACGGCGCGCGGAAGATATTGTCGGCGGAGGCCGCATACACTTTTACTTTCTCATCGTAGGCCTTCTCTGCCACTTCAGGCGTCACAAAACCGGCCCGAACCATCTGATCGAGGACGTAGCGTTGGCGACGTTTCGCGCGCAAAAAGTGAGTCAGTGGCGAATAGCGTGATGGTGCTTTGGGCAGCCCAGCCAACATCGAGGCTTCAGCCAAAGTCAGCTCGGAAGGATTCTTGTGAAAGTAGGTAAGCGCGGCGGCTTTAATTCCGTAAGCGGTATTTCCGAAGAAAATTTGATTTAGATAAATCTCCAAAATCTCATCTTTGGTGAAGCTCTGCTCGAGGCGATACGAAAGAATCGCTTCCTTTGCCTTACGGCGAATATTTTTTTCCGGCGTAAGCAGCAGGTTCTTCACGACTTGCTGGGTAATGGTAGAGCCGCCTTGGTTGGCCTGTCCGCTTCGCAAGTTCTTGACCACGGCGCGCAAAATGCTGACCGGATCAATTCCAGGGTGGCTGTAGAACGTGGCGTCTTCAGCCGCCAAAAAACAATTACGAACAAAGGGCGGAACCTCTTTAAGCTTTACCGGATAGCGACGCTCTTCATAAAACTCTGCGACGACCGTGCCGTCACTGGCTTGAACCGTCGACACTATCTTTGGACTGTAGTCCTGGATGGTGGTGAGTTGCGGCAGGTCGCGCGTGATGTAGAAGTACCCCCACGTCACGAAGACAGCACCGGCGATAGCACACAGAATGCCGGTGATCAGGAAGAAATAGAAAATCTTTCGAAGCATGGAGCTAGAGTAAGACCGTGCGATACGCACTCGCTTTCAATTCAAATACTTAAACATCGGTTGAGGCGACACACAACTCTCTACCGAATAACGGAGCTGCACTTTCACTAAACCAGCGTTGTTGCAGAATAGGTCGGCCAGTTCTGGGCGGTTATTTAGGCTGATCGGGCTGAGTAGCGGGCGGCGTCGGTTGAGTCGGGGCTTCCCGTTGTAACAGCATGTCCTCCCGGGGGTAGATGTCCTTCAGGGTATCCTTGCTTATAAGGAAGACCTCCGAAGTACCATCGACGGCAGCGTAATAGCGCGTCCCCTCCTTGGCCGACTGGTCAGCGCTGTCGCCAATCATCAGGGTGCGCTCAATCACTTTCTTCTCCGGCTCCGGTCCAACCAGCCGTAGCACAAGTTTCATGCGCGGATTGGCAAACCCGTAATCACGGTTATCTTTTGGGAAGCCCTCGGCATGCAGGGTAGCCAGACTTTCGAGCAGACCGCGCACAAAATTGATATCGGCAGGCTTACTGTTCACAAGCCAGCTGTCCCCGGTGCGTACCAATGAAAGTGAGGGCGCCTGGAAGAATTCAAAGTCCAGTTGCACGGCTTGGTCGCTCGCAAACTTAAATAGTTCAAATTCACGGAACTCGTCGAGCGGTTTGGAAATACCGGGCAGAGGATTGGACTCCAATTTAAATATCGAAGGTTTATCGCTGACCTTCAAATAGACCGCGCTATCCGGCTGCCCATCGGGCTGGCTCAGAATCAAATGGAGAGGCTCGCGCTTTGCCGCACCTTTGAAAACCATGTCAACTTCGATGAGCGGCGTATCGAGGCCGTAATCCGAAAGTTTCAAATCTCCGTCCAAAAACGTTACTGCTCGCATGCTGCGGATCTCGCGCGTCAAATCAGCCATCGCCTTGCTGCTGGCGGTGGCCCGGATCGGCTGAGTGATATGCCATTGATACTGATCGTCGATTTCGAAGGTAGTGACACCCGTTTGCGGAGAATGAATCGAGATCGATTTCAATTCATTATCGAGAAATTCAAGCGGTGCCTTATTGCGAAACTCGTTCTTGGTCTTATTGGCAGCGGCGAATAGTCCGGGTGTAACAAGGTACAAATCTTTGCCCTCTCCAACTCGCACGTAGCGCTTGGCTACGTAGGAGTTCTCTTTACCAAACTGTAGCTCGGTTGTTTTCCCGCCACCGTTCACCTTTATTTTGAGCGCAGGAGTCTTGAGGCCGTATACTTCTAAATCCGAGTCCAAGTCTTCTGCAGGCAGCGGCTTATCGTCGAGAGTGAATCCGACCAATGCCGAAATGAGGGCGTTGAGGGTCGAACGATCAAGATCGGCTCCCTGCACATCGGCCAATTGCCATTTGCGGAGCGCATCGACATCCATGCTGTCTTCTTGCGACCCGCTGGTCCTGTGCGGGCGCGGCTCGGTGTTCTTGAGGGTGAATTCGCCCAGCATGCCGGAAAGTGAAATGCTTTCGATGGATTCGTTATTCAGGTTAGCAAACAGCATGCGCTCCGCACGCTTCTCTTCGTCGTGCGGCATTTGCACTTTCACGATATAGGCGAGCGCCGCCACGAGAAGGAAAGCAAGAATAAGAGTCTTTCGAAGGCTCATAGCGAATTAGATTTGCCGCAGACTTACGCGACGGCCGTCTTGCGCCGCCACCAAATAAAGAGACCGAGGATCAGGAGCAGTTCCGGAACTACAAAGCTGGAAGCCACAAACAGCGCGAAGCTCGCTCGTGGAATCGGCGCATACGAAGCACGCAAGGACTTCGGACGTATAGTCACACCACCTTCCTCGCCGGCCAGCCAGTTAAGCGCATTCAAGAATAGGTCGCGGTTAGCGTACGCGCCTAAATTCTGATTCATCACCCAGTCCGAATCCCCGAATACCACCAAGCGCGCAATCTTCTGGAAGTTGGCTTCCTTCGCTTCGGCGTCAGCTTTTGCTGGATCGACAAGCCGCTTCTCATACACAGCCGCCAGTGACAAAGGACCGGGAAGATCGTCTTCATCGAGCTGCGCCGTCGCGTCATCACTATTAAAAATTGCCTCCAAATTGGTCTCTCCCCAGGCCGTCGGTCCGGTTTTTACCAAATCTGTATAGGTGGTCGTTTCATCATTCTTGCCGGTAGCGCGCACCGAAGAGGCGATGTTGAAAATGGTCGGCGTCTGTTGGCTGAAATTCTTGGTGATGCCGTGGTTGGCATAGTCCAGCACCATCGGCTGCGCCCCAAGTGTAGGCGCCATAAAGGGGCGCTGTAGCTGATCAATCACTACATTATCGCCAATTTCAATTCCGAAGACGGTCGCGATGTCCCGTGCATCGTCCTTCTCGCCCTTCTTCATATGAGGATCGCTGAGTATCAGCAATCGGCCACCACCCTTGACGTAGTCGATCAGCATCTTCTTCTCTTCAGGCAGAAGCTCTTTCTTTGGGCTGACGAGCACAACCGCCGCCGCATCTGCAGGCACGCTAGCCGCGCGTGAAAGGACGATGCCCGCAACCTCAAGATGTTCGTCGCGAATAGAGTCAGCCAGGGTCTTTAGTCCCACTGGGGCATCACTATCAATGCCGAGCTCATCGTGCCCCTGCACGAAGTATATTTTCTTCGCATCACCATGCGTGAGCTTGATGATGGCGTTCGTAAGCGCTTGCTCTGAAAAATCGTTAATGCGACTAACTGCTTTCTTGTCCCCTTCCCCGTATTCGAGGTAGGCCACATTGCCCTGTTTGATGCCATACGTGTCGAGAAGCTGCGGCTTGGCGCGGGCGTCGATAATCTGAGTGGTCACGTGCGAAGGATTGCTGCCCTGGTATAGCGAGGTCAGGTCTTTAACTTGACGCTCGGGCAAGGTCATCTCATCGGAAACTACTACGATCTTGAGCGGCTTCTTAAGCGCAGCCACCACGGACGTCGATTGATCCGAGAGGCTATACGCGCCTGCTTCAGTCAAATCCCAGCGCAGGTCGTGACGGTTCGCCATGTAATTGATAACCACCAGCAAACCAACGAAGACGACCGTGTATAGAATTACATTCCCTGCAAAGCGGCTGCGGCGTCCCGTTACCAAGTTGGAGAGATTGCTGATTTTAGCAGCCCCGGAGAAAAGCCACAGCAGCATGAGGATCAGACCCAGCACCAAGTGAAACATCACTATCGGGAGCGTAAACGAATTGGAAACCAACACTCCCAGCAGGCCGAATACGAAAACGACCAACCCTAAGATTCCAAAAAAGCGCAGCCATCTCGTCATACACATGTTCCTGGAAATTATCGCCAACGCTGCGCGTCAAGTGCGCGCTGCGAGAGAAAGAGTCCTAGCGAAATAAGGCTTAAAAAATAGACTAGCGACTTCAGGGTCACCACTCCACGCATCAGATCGCGGACCTGCATGACAGGCGAAAGGTACATCAGGATATCGGCCCCCGTCCCTCCAAGCGACTGCGCTGGCGAATGAATCATGTACAACATCAAGAGCGCGACCATGCTGCTAATCGCCGCAACGATTTGGTTCTCGGTAAACGAGGAGACCGCCATGCCGATGCTGGAAAACGCCAAACCGAAAAGCAGCATACCCAAAAGCCCGCTCAAAAGCGGCTTCACTTCAGGATTGCCCCAAATGCAAATAAGAAGCGGGAAGGCTCCAGCCAACACAATCATCAAGGTGACAACGAAGGCTACGCCAAGAAATTTCCCGAGAACGATTTCAAAAATACTGAGCGGGGACGTAGCCAATAACTCATACGTTCCACGATGGCGTTCCTCTGCCAGCGTCCGCATGGTCAGCAAGGGAATTAAGAATACCAAAATTACCAGGAGAGTCTGGAAGTAGCCCTCGATTACCCACTGATTCAAATTCGGTACTGGACCGCCCATGCGCGGCATACGTGCGTACTCAGCCAGCGCGAGATCAAAGTAACTGAGCAGCATAATAAAAAAGTAGGCGCCCAGTAAGACGAAGCCGGTTATCACGAAATACGCGATCGGCGAAACGAAGAACGAAAGAGTCTCGCGACGGAATATAGCAATAATATTTTTCATGTAGGCTCCTTAGGCCGCGCCAGAAGCTTGCTCGTCCGGACGCAATTGCTCTGAACTAACGCAATCCAGGAAGACTTGCTCCAGCGTTTTGCCCTTCGTCAGATCGGCAAGCGCACTCTCCAGGACAACGCGACCTTGATTGACGATAACCACCTTGGTGCAGATGCTCTGCACCTCAGGCAAAATATGTGTGCTCAGGATGACCGTATGCTGCTCGGCCAAACTGGAGATCATTTTACGAATGTCGATAATCTGGCGGGGATCTAATCCGCTGGTCGGCTCATCCAAAATTATTACCTGTGGATTATGGATGATGGCCTGAGCGATGCCGGCACGTTGTCGAAATCCACGCGAGAGGTGCTGACAAAGCTTGTTTCGAACATCTCCAAGCGAACATTTCTCAATCGACTCCGCGACGCGACTTTGAATGGCGGATTTCGGCACGCCCTTGATGCGCGCTACGAAGGTCAGATACTCACGGATGGTCATCTCGCCATACAGAGGCGGATTCTCAGGGAGGTAGCCGATATTGCGGCGCACTTGGTCGGCCTGTTTGGCGATATCAAAGCCAGCGATCGACGCACTACCCGAGGTCGGTGGCAGATAAGTCGACAGCATGCGAATGGTCGTGGTCTTACCGGCCCCATTCGGCCCTAAGAAGCCAACAATTTCGCCCTTCGCGGCGCTAAAACTCACATCATAGACGGCAGTATAGTCGCCATACTTCTTTGCAAGCTTTTTGACTTCGATCATGGTGAAGTTCTTTATAAGGGGGATCCCCGAGGGACCTTGACGCTCATTTGTTACAATAACGGCACCAAACAGACAAGGCCGCGGCAGGCCCACAACGCTTACGATAAGATAACTGCAAACGGATCGCCCGAGGACGTTGAGGCAGAGACAGCGAGAAAGAGAAAATAAAAAAGGGGGCCCCAGGCCCCCTTTTTCGACTAGCGATATGCTGTCTTACGGCTCATTGGGGTTCATAAGCTGGCTAATCGAGCCGTCACAAGCAACGACGTACTCTTTACCTGCCATACGAACCGTACCCTTCATACAACCGCCGCGCTGACTACGCTCTTTGGCTTGCGAAGGATCATTAAACTTACCGGCATCCCACTCAGTCTTTTCCAAGCCCTTGTCATCTTCAGACGAGCGCATGATCAAGCTGAGGCGACCGAGCTGCTTGGCAGTGGTCAAACTAAGAGCATCTTTGGGAGCTACGTCCAGAGTAATCGTACGGCTTGTGGCACGTGGGCCGGTTCCGACGATCGAGCGCTTGTCAGCCGGGGTGAAATCACCACCGTATGAAAGCACGCGCGCATTCTGAACGATAACTTTGGAAACGAGGTTGCCGTTCTCGTAGAAGGTCAACACAACGTCGACTTTCGTGCCCGGCAAAGCATGTCCTTCAATACCGGCGGTGGCATCAACTTCAAACGCAACGGCGCGATTTCCAGGGGAAACCGGCAGGGTTGTCTGCATGGCTTCGCGAGCCAGCTGGTTACGCTGAATCGGCACACCCGGCTGCAAATCAACCTTGGCGAACCAGTCTTTCATTTCATTGGTATCGCGCACAGCACCGTCAGGCACTTGGTTACGCGGCCAATACACTTCTTTAAATTGAACATCGGAAAGCTTGCTGCCGGCACGCACTAGTCGTTCCGGAGTTAAGAGCGTAACCGTGCCGATAGCGGAGGGGATTGAATTTACAGGTTGCGCGGCGACTTTTTCGCCCTCAGATTTCGATCCGAAGCTGAATACGACGAAGAGTACGACCAGCAGAGAAAATGCTAAGCCAGCGGCGGCGATGAAGAGAAGCCTCTCCCGCTCATTCGTCTTGCCCCCAAGAGCAGGATAGTAACGTCCAAACTTAGTGCTCATAAAACCTTTGACCCTATGTAAGCGCGTACCTACCAGACAATCTATTACATTGCTGATAGAACCAAAAACCCCACCTCTCGCAAAGTGCGAGCGGCTCCTCTATTATACGCGGCTGCCATCGATATATGCAAAACATAAGCCGTGGCAGGACTACACTTTTTTGGGGCATGTCACCGCCCAGCAATTAGAGCAAAATCAGGTAGTTACCCCCATTATGCCCCCGTAGCAGCAATCTCCCTGCTATAAGTAATCGGCTTTATTGTGAATAGCATTAGGCCGGATTACCATCGCTATTCGGAGCCCCGACGGGCCTTTGTAATGAATACTATGAACGCGCGAACAATCATTGCTTCAATTTGTCTCGGTATATCCCTTAGCTCCTGCAGTTTCATCGAGCGAAACACGATCGGCCTGTTTAGTGCCGATTCAGCACAGGCTGGATTCTCTTCTCCCCAACAACCGGTTCCGGCCGAGGATGGGACGAATCTTTCCCGCGTCACGGTTAAGCCGCAGGCCCCCGCTCCTACCGCAACCCCCGCCCCCGGGACACGCGTTGAAGTGATTTGGGCGATACCGAAAGATCCGGTCGACGGCTTCATCATTCGCTACGGCTACACCAAGACTGAACTCAAATTCGAAGAGAAGGTGCACGGCACCGCTCTCGATCGTTTTGACGATCCCAAGTATGGGTTTGTCTATCGCTATGTCTTAAAGAATGTTCCCGCGAACACCACGGTGTACGTGAGCCTGATCGCCTACACCGGGAATGAGCAATCCGCACCGAGCCCGGTGTTCGAAGTTGCTCCGCGAAAAAAGACGCCGTAACAGATTCTCAGACAAGAGATCGCAACGAACAGCGGTGGCGATAGAAGCACCTAAGGATCCTTATCGGGGGATCCGTCCATAACGGGGCTCGGCAAACCGCTAACGGCTAACCGCTAACTGAGTCAGAGTCTGAATCAGCTGTCTGAGTCGGGCCTCCGCATCAGAAGAAACACGGGGGCTTACCGCCCCTTACTCTGAATCAATCGATAGATGTGAGCCCCTAGTACATCAGCTTCAGTAGCAGGACTAGAGTCTGAGATATCTGCCAAGTCTAGTATCGCTTGTGACTCCCTTAGACTTCCTAAGGCTATGCTAAAGAATCTGTTCTGATCTGCCCTCG
>JAFLCA010000101.1 GCA_017302875.1 Deltaproteobacteria bacterium | reverse complement strand
CGCCCGTACTGACGCCTTTCACAATAAGGCCGGCACGTCCAAAAATCGACTCATCTACCGTAACGGTGTCGATGTACGCGAAACTCCCCGAATTCGGAACGGCAGCGCCCTTAATTACCCCGACCCCCTCATGGGTCTCACCACTGGTGGTCTTAAAGCTTTTGCTCAAATAGGCAGTGCCGGATCCTTCCGAATACAGCACCCCTCCATTCTCGGCAAAATCGCGAATCGAGTCCTTCATGCTGGTATTGGCTGCCACCTCAGCACCATACTCCCCCAAATACGCACCGGAGAGGTACACGGCCCCTACTTTTCGCGGTAATGCTGAATCGGCGAGAGGAGAAAAGGTCACAATTTCCGCACCGTAGTAGCGCAAAAGATCCAAGTTGTCCTGGAAAAGCAAACTAAAACAACTGTCATCGCTCACTGCAATTCGCGCGCGCCGCTCCGTCGTGCGATGATCGTAATCGTTAATTCGAATCTCAGTCGCACGAGCAGCGGCAGTCAAAAGGGCGTCAACATCGACATAACGATTAACAAGGCCAGTTAACTCAACAAGAAATTGCCGTGGAAGAGAGGTTCTATTCAGATCCTGACGCAAAGAGCCAGTTGGCAGATCTACGCTGGATTTCAACTCCGGAACCATACCCAGCACGGGGCGCATTCCGAAAGTTTGCATGATGGAGTCGTACTGCTCCCGCACTTGATCCTTACGCTCCTCTAAGAGTGGAACTCGATTGAGGATGACCCCGCCAACCTCAAAATCTCTAGCGCACTCGACGTAGCCGCGAATCAGCGCACCCAGGCTATTGCCATACCCGCGCGGGTCCGTCACCAGCGCCACAGGGGCATGTATGAGCGCCGCCATTTCAGCCGTTGAACCACGCCAGGAGGTCGGACTAGAGCCATCGTAAAGACCACCCGCGGCTCCTTCTATAAGAACGAGATCCGCGCCGATTGAACTCTGATATGCGGCAACAAGGTTCTGGCCCGGCGTCAATAAACGATCATCGAGACAGCGCACGGCGCGTCCAATCAGACGGCGGTAAATGATGGCTTGATGTAAATTCGGCGAGATAACGCAGACAGAAAGCCCCAGCCCCCTGCGCTTGAGTTCACAAGCCAGCCCCACCCCCATAAAGGAAGCGCCGGAACGTGCAGCCGTACCGGAAACAATAATGCGTGAAGCTGCTAAGGTTTCCACGAGAACTGTTGCTTAGGAAATGTTAACTGGGCGCGGCAACGCAATGACACCTACCGCCGTCTCAAAACGAGAACTCGATTTCGCTGGTGAACCTTACGCTGATCACGTTCGGCCTGGGCGTCCTTGAGCTTGGCCGTCTTTTCATGATGCACCAAGATACTCTCGGGTTCCCAATATCGAGAAAGATTTTCTTCTACCAAATTCATCAGCTCTTCATCGAGCAGAATAGACTTATTGTCGATACGCGCTGCACGCAGCACAAAAACCCCTCGACTTCCCGAGCGAGTGACGCGCGCCGACTCTAAAAGCACCTCATTCATGTATTCCTTCCAGCCTTCGACGGTGGAGGAAGAAAACAAACGATCGGCAAAGGAACGACTTTGAATGCCCGAAAACCACAATTTCAACCAAAGATCTTGAACAAACTCAGGCTCGCCAGGGAGCGGAGGGGCAGTAACAATGAGGTTAACCGTCCCGGAATCAATGTAGGAAAGGTCTCTCGCATCGCTTGCAAAAACTTTACTGCGCGCACTCTGTTGCCGAATGACCGAGGGAATACCATCGCGCAAAATCGAGGCAGTCTTGCGCAGAATTCTCGGCATAACGGCGCGATAATCAGGAGTCTGATGTCGCTTGTTGTTCAAATCCTTCTGCTTCTCCGGCGTCAAGGCGACTTGCGGGAGCGAATAGGCAGAGAAGTATCCCGCCGTATGACCATGCAAAAGACTAAGCGCAACCAACTCTAGAAACTTGGCTGTCGGCGTATCTGTGGAATGCACAAACTCACGCAGATGCAGCAACTCGCGAAACGTGTCGATGTCGTAGAAGGGCGAGAAGAATTCGTTATAGATCTTTAGATCAATCGGGCGACGCAAGTTCAACATCTGCAAGGCAAGAGTCACTTCCGTCAGATCAGCTGGCTCCAACTTCGCTTGCGTGACCCGCGCTGCCAAAGGGTTCGCGTCGCTCGCGTACGGAGTGCGTCCCAACACCGCTGACTCCAGCGCAGTTGCGCCCGCTCCACAGAACGGATCCAACACCACATCACCGCGCCGACTGTACTTATTAATGAAGAAGCTCGGGATCTCTGCAGGGAAGCTGTCCGGAAATGAAAGCGAGTAGTGCAATGAGTGCGAGTCTTCATTCTGCGAAGAGTCGAAGCTCACCTCGAGCGTCTTGCGAGTGAATGGTACTGAATCTACTAATTGCAGTGCGGAACGGGACACTTCTTTCCTTGTGTAAGCCAACCCTTAACTTCTCTAGTATAAGGGCGCGTCGGAATGCACGCTACTGGGAAACTGGGCGAGCAAAACAAATTCTGCAAAACACAGATCTACTAATACGGTTTTACTCGGGAATTTTGGTTTCAGCGAAGGCTCGAAACAGCCCGCCAAAGATACGCCCGGTCAGTTCATTTTACTTAAATTGCTCAGCATTTTTCTTGGCTGGCTCGAGGCTGGGGTCTAATCGCATAGCGCTGTGAAACTCACGCGCGGCATCTTCGGTACGCCCAAGACGCTGGTATAGGACCCCCAAATTATTATGCGCAGCGGCATTCATGGCATCTAAGTCAATCGATTTATGCAGAGAGTCCTCGGCATCTTTGTACTTTCCGAGCTCAAGCTGTGCCCAACCTAGCACTCCGTAGGCCCAAGCATTCTTAGGGTCGATGCTTACCGCTTTCCGCAAGGCATCTTCGGCCAGCCCCTCCTGCTTCTTGTTAATCAGCACAACGCCGAGATTCACCTGGGACGCCACGTTGTTTGGATCGAGCTGCACCGCCTTTCGTAAGGCGACTTCAGCTTTGTCATAATCCCCAAGCTTCTCATAGACGACGCCCAAAGCCTGCTGCACCTCAGCACTCTGGGGACGAATCTGCCCAGCCTTGGTAAGGGCACGCGCGCTATTATCAAGACGACCGGTCTTCTGATACGCAAGGCCCAAATAGAAAAGCGCATCAAAGTGCGTCGGCTCAAGCTCTATGACTTTTTCATAGGCGGTGATGGCCGAGTCGTGTTTGTCCTTACGATCATAGATAACCGCGATATTGAAATGCGTGACGACATTATTTTCTTCGATAGAGCGAGCTTTCATCAAGATTTCGAGCGCCTGATCGGTCTTGCCGGCTTTTTCGGCAACAACGGCTTGCCCCTGCATCGCAGCAATATTTCGCGGATCGACGTCGAGCGCTTGCGTAAACGCAGCTTGCGCCCCGTCAGCATCCCCGTCTTCGAGTTTAGTCCTGCCGAGTGCAACTAAAAAATTAGGATCCGCTTTAAGATCGACCGCCTTCTGAAAAGCGACGATGGCATCCTTGCGCTTACCTTGACGCGCTAAAACGATACCGAGATTATGTTGAGCCTCAGCCATGTTTGGACAGCTCGCTAGGGCTTGCCGATAGAAGCTTTCTTCCTGCTCTGAGCCGTCACCAAGCGCTACGCCCTGCTTCACCAGGCGGCCCGCGTTGACGCAGTCTTGTTCTGCAAAAGCCAAAGCGGAAAGCAAAGGGAGAAGAAGCAAAGAACCGCCGAGAGTTAAACGCATCGATCGCTTCATAACGCCAACATACTAGACAAGAACTACATACCTGCGGCTTGACCTGTTCTTTGATGTCCCGCAACGCGCGAAAGTTGCTCTAAAGCCTGGCGAATCCGTTCTTCGGGGATAACCGCCGCAAAACGCAAATAGCCATCAAAGCGCTCACCAAAGAGCAGTCCCGGCATCGCCAAAACTCCTGCATCAGAGAGCAATTCCTTTGCCAGCCTCAATGAGCCGCCGGCAGCCAAGGGTTCCGGAGCCTTCGCCCAGACACAAGCGCCTGCTCGGGGATTTGCCACCGTCCAGCCAAGCCGACGCAAGCCCCCAGCTAACGTACTACAACGATTATTGTATTGAGCAGCAAGCGGTTTGACTAGGTCCTCTTTAGTCGACAGGGCGAAGGAAGCTGCAGCCTGAATAGGCAGGAAGATTCCGTAATCCACGTGCGCTTTCAGTCTTGTGACTTGGTGCACGAGGCGGGCTGAACCGCACAGAGCTGCCACGCGCCAGCCAGGAACTGAATAAGCCTTGGATAAACTATAGACCTCGGCTGACTGCTCTCGCAGGCTACTCTCTGCAAGCAAGCTCGTCGCCTCACCGTCAAAGCTCATCTCTCCATACACGAAATCGTTAAGCACAAATACACCACTGCCCCGAACCAAGGCGGCGAGCTTCGAATAAAAACTCGGCCCAACTCGAACTCCTGTGGGATTATTTGGGAAATTCAAAACGAGGGCAGCGATCGCTTCGCTGCGCAGCTTCTCGGCAATCGAAGCTAACATCCGATCTTCGTCATCGGAAATATCAAAGAAGCTCGTGCTAAGCCCCGCAAGGCGCGCCGCCGAAAGATGCGCGGGATAGGTCGGAGCACCGAAGAGCACGCGCTTACCTGGAGAGGCCAAGCACGTTAGCGTATCCAACACCGCGTCCTTCGTTCCCATCGTGACGCAAATTTCACTTTCAGGATTCAGAGCAGCACCGAAACGAGTTTGATATTTTCCAGCGAAAGCATCTCTCAAACGCCGGATGCCGCGCGACACAGAGTACCGATGATTCTGCGGCTTAAGTGAGGCTTCGACTAACTTGTCCAGCAAGACTCTTTGAGGCGCCAGATCGGGGTTGAACATGGAGACATCGAAGATCTCTCCGCCATTGGTTCCGATGCGCTGCTTTATAGACTGTAGCTCCTTGAGGCGATCCTCTTGCAGCCAGGTCAAATCTTCTCGATACGCTTGTAACATGTATAGCTCTTGGTACTTCCGGGGAACGTTACGAAAGGCACCAGTCTAAGAGAATTCAGCCACTACTTCAATCGTTTCAGGATGGCGGCTTTTGGGCTACGCTATGCAAAAGCCCGATTGTTATGACTACTCCCTCTGCTCAAAACGCCCTCGCCGCTTGCGCTGACCCTGCCTTCATGCTGGATGAGAGCGCTCTGGTTGTCTGGGCTAACTCTGCGTTTCAGCGCTTGGCCGGCTCTCGAAGCGCGGAAGATATCTTCGGGCAGTCGACTCTACGGGACTTTCAAGCTACCAATCAGCACGGGTGTTATGATGTCAGCATCCGTTCATTGAACGGCGAGAGTTACACCCAGAGCGCAATAGTTACGGACGTTGCCAGCGGCGAGCCAGGGTCTTCGCTGTTTTTGATTGTTCTTAAGTCGATTGGAACCGAGTCGTCAAAAGTTGCCGCGAAGGAGCAATACCTTGCAGCAGTTGCGCATGATTTAAGGAACCCGCTTAGCGCGATTTTCTCCTATGCCGATGCTCTCATCGACACCCAGGCCGGAAACGGAACCACTCCCGCGCAACAGCAAATTCTGCGTCGCATTCGCAGCACAACTGCGCGCTGCGTGGACCTTGTTCTTAACTATCAGACCCTTGCCCAGATCCATTCACACGGCTTTCTTCGCCCCAATGCGTCGATAGATCTGAACGAGGTCGCCCGAAGCGTCGTCGAGCACGTTTGGAGAGACGATGCTTCTACGATCAGCATTACTTGCGACCTCAGCGCTTCGCCTCTACCGGTATTCATTGAGAGAGTTCAGGCCGAGCGAGTTCTAAGCAATTTGGTGACTAATGCTCTGAAATACACTCCTCCGACCGGACGAATAGTGGTGAAGACCTTTGCCGCAGGAGTCACCTTTGCAGTTTCCGTTAACAACACGGGAGTGCACATCCCGGAGCACGAGATCAAAGGTATTTTCGATCGATACGCGCGAGCGTCTTCGAGCAAAGGAATTGGCGGCAGCGGCTTAGGTCTCTATATCGTCAAATCGCTAATGGAGGCGGTCGGCGGCACCGCTCAAGCAGAAAGCGATCCGGAACTGGGGGTCACGGTTACTCTTAGGTTCCCGCGTTCTGCGTGATTTGCCCCTTCGCCACGAGACTCGAATTTCTTCGGCAGATCTTCACTAGTGCTGCGGGAACGGCGCAATCAGATTGAAAAAGTAGACCGCCAAACTCAACTTGCCCTGCACTTGAATTTTCTCGGATAACATTCCGATCTGGGGATTCAATTCTCCAGCAGCAATCTTAAGAAGATTGCCCTCGCTCAGATTAATGACACAATCGCCCTCTGCTTGGTCGGTTGCCTCGGCGCGTGGAGCACCGCCCGTCCAATCGAAAAGGTATTTCTCTCCGCGCTCCTTCAATTTTACGATAATGGAGCCAGTTAGACAGGCACGTAAACGATCGCTTGACTGCGTGGCGCGCGTACGAAGTTCCTCGGTCATAAGTTCCCGAGCGTTGGCAAAATTTCTGCGGCGTTCGGCCGGTTCGCGGAAAGCGCGTGCGTCATCCTCAGACTCATCGGCTCCAGACTCCGAAGCTTCAGCCTCCAGGTCAGCATCAGGCGTGCGGCTGGGGCGCGCAACGACTTCGTCCTCATCGTCAGAAGGACGCGCTGAAGCAGGGGCAGCTTTTCCGGTCGCTTCTTCTGAGCGCTCGCGGCGGACAGCCTCAGACTTCAGATTCTTCTCGGTATCGTCAATTCCCATGGACACACCTATGCATACCTCTATAAATTGAGCCTATAAGTTAGACCAAAAGTGGCCCCCTAGCAATGAATGCATCGCGCAGCCATACACCCCCCGTCGTAGCGCTTACTGGCTCGATCGGCTCGGGCAAGTCTCAGGCTGCATTGCTATTTGAGCAATGCGGAGCCGAAATTATCGACGCTGACGTTCTGGCGCGAGAAGCGGTGAAGCCCGGCTCTCGGGGATTAAGAGAGATTAGCGAGAAGTTTGGCGCCGAATACCTTACCGCGAGCGGCGAGCTAGATAGGCCGAAACTTGCCGCACTCGTATTTTCAGACGAAAGCCGGCGGCGTGAGCTCGAAGACATTCTCCATCCTCGCATCCGAGAACTCTACCTGGCAGAACTGGCGAACCTAACCTCACGCAGCCCGCAAGCCACTCTCATTATATATGTGGTGCCCCTGCTCTTCGAATCGCGCTATTCCTATCCCGAAGTTAAAAGCATCGTGGTCGTTTCAGCTGGAAAGCAAATTAGCATAGAGCGCATCATGAAGCGCGACTCGCTGTCTGAGGAACAAGCCTTGAAGCGCTACAATTCTCAAATTCCGATTGAGCAAAAGGAGCGCAACGCTGACTTTGTTCTAAAGAACGAGGGCACCCTCGCAGAGCTCAAAGTCAAAGTCCAAGAATTATACCATACGTTGGCCAACAGGCCGTAGAGAGAGGCAAAAGGGATACATGGCGAGCACGGGAACCGAAATCGTAGAAGTGGAAGCGCTCAGAGTCAGCACCGCGAAACCGGAATACCTAGACAACGAGGAGGCCGAGGCCCCTTCCAGGCTGTTCCGCTTTACGAGGTACTTCTTGCTAGCGGTAACCGCCTGCATTGCTATCCCCTTTGGCTCGGTCCATAACGGAATTTATCTGCCGCTTTCAGCCTGCGTTTTTGCTTTGACCGCCCTACATCTTGTCTCCGCACGCTCTCGCATTGATGAGACATTCGCAGCGCATACCACCACTCTCACGACAGCCCGCCTGCTCGGGGTGTTCTTCGCGTATATAGTTCTGCAAAGTTTGTTTTTACGGTTCTCATCCGAGCCCCACCCCGTGCTGGGCGCAACCAGCGGCATTCTGCGAAGCGGTCCATTCTGGTCCGGCATAAGCATGTTGGCATTCTTTGCCTCAACGTTCTTTCTCGCTCGCATATATCTCGTGCCCCACACGAGCTTCAAGCGAACCCTGATCAATGCCATTCTTTGCGGCGGAGCGGTCGTAAGCCTGATCGGCATTTCCCACTGGTTTTACGATACCGGGAAGCTTTTTTGGTTCTTTGAGCCGGACAATGTTTTCATAAGTGAGCGAGCACGCTGGCCCTTCGTAAACGCCAATCACCTTGGTCATTTTCTTCTGCCTATTTTCTTCCTTTTTGTTGCTCGTCTCGGAAATGAATTGGAAAGCGTCGGGGACTATCAGCGAAGACATCAGAAGAACAACCGTCAAGCGCTTTCTCATCTTGCGCACAGCAGTCGGCTGCAAACCCGTCTCATCAAAGTTGGATTTGTTTTTTGCTTCCTCCTGGCCGTTCTTCTGGCGCTTGTGGGAACACTGTCACGCGGCACTTGGTTTGGACTGAGCGTCGCAGCTCTGGCCTACTTCTTCCTTACCCGCCGTCGTGTGACCGCATCAAACGAAACACCGACCGAGGATGAACCTCGCCATCGGCACACGCAGCGATCTTCCGGCTCTTCGAAGCACAAGAACGCCTTCTCCGTTGAAGCGTTCATCATGGGAGTATCGAGACTTGCGAGACCCACCTTTGTCATTCTCGCCGGCATTTTTTTGATATTCTTTTTCAGCGAGCGAGGCAGAGACCTCGTCAGCGCGCGTATCGACTACGGTTTGATGTATTCGAAGGATGACATGCGCTGGCAGATGTACGCTGACACCTTGCCGATGATCAAGGAGCACCCTCTTCTCGGAGTCGGACTTGGCGGCTGGAGAGCTGAATTCCCGCGCGCAATGAGCCCTCTTCTTTCGGGCGTTGAGCCCGTATATTTGCATTCCGAACCTTTGCAACTTATTGCCGAACTGGGCCTTATTGGCTTCACAATCGTATGTTTGCTTATTTTCTATTGCTCTATCCAGGGACTAAAAGCTCTCGCCCTCTTTAAGGTAAGCGATCACAGTAGAGCTCGCACAATGACAGCGCTTTTATGCGGTATGTGGGGATTTTTTGCCGCTTCGTTCTTCGACTTTCCGCTACGTATGCCCGCCATCGTATTTATGCTGGGGATATACCTCGCTCTTACAACCGCTTACACCGATTCAGCACAGCGTTCGATTTCGAGATAATGGCAGAGACATTGCAATGAACCTGGGCTATACGCGAGCGCATCATATGACCTCAGGGCCAAGAAATTTTTCGTCTATAGTTTTTACCCATTTCACACGATAAGCACTTAGACTATAACTGCCCATAGTTGTTCCGTTTTGAAAGGGTTGTGGAGAACGAAATGCTATCCTCTAAATTTCATAAGTTAACTCGGACTGCCATCCTCGGCAGCGCACTTCTTGCCGCTCATGCGGGCTACCCAGCCATGGCTGAAGATCTCACCGTACAAGACACTTCTGGTTTTACGCGTGCGGCGTCTCAGGTGGATGGAAGCAGCAATGTCGATTTCAATCTCGTAGATAAATCCGGAAATCCGGCTGATGGCGTGGTCGTCACCTTGACCAACTCCGCAACTGGAGAAAGCCTGACGGCAACTTCCGTGAATGGAAGCGTAACCTTCCCCGGCGTTACTCCGGGCGTGTGGACGGTTTCAACCACCAGTCCTGGCGTTACGTTCACCAATGTAGTCGTAGCCTCGGCTATCGCGACCGGATCTACTCTGACTGCAGCAACAGTTCTCCCGGCACTCGCAATCATCGGCGGTGGAGCTGGTATTGCGATCGCAATTGACAACAACAATAGCAGTAGCGGAGACGAAATCTCGCCTGCTTCGTAAGTTGGAAGTCTAAAAATAATTTTCCAAAAACCCGCTGCATGGCGGGTTTTTTATTGGGGCGTCCTAGAAGAGAGAGGAAGCAAGAACAAGCACCAGAATCACATTAAGCCCAACTGAGAGCGGCGATACTTTTCTGACAGTGTTGCTGAGCATAGGATGTTCCAAAAATTGCGCCGGTAAGAGGCCCTGCCGCAAAAGCCACCATAGAGATAAACCATTTCTAAAACCTGGTCTACTCCTCCCCGCCAGCGGTGGATCAAGCAGTACGTTAAAGACTCCAATAGCTCACATTAGCACCCAAGGCTTGTCGATCCAGGGCCGATTTAAGGTCGGCCAGCATTCCACCCGGGCGCACCATGGCGGCGAATTCGCCAGCAGGGCGCTTCAAGTATTCCCGATGCGGCACCGCCAGAACGAGCGCATCAAGCTTCTGCATAGACTCCCAGTTTGAGAGGGTTATTCCGTAGTGCTCCTTGGCAACTTCAGGATCTCCGAGCGGGTCGTGAACAAGCGGCTCGATGCCAAACTCTTTGAGTTCGCGCACGATGTCTGGAACTCGACTATTTCGCAAATCTGAAACGTTCTCTTTGAACGTCAGGCCAAGAATCGCCACACGTGCACCTTTTAACACGATCCCCGAATTGACCATTCCTTTGACGATACGTTGAGCGACATACACGCCCATGTCGTCGTTAATGCGACGACCAGCCAAAATAACCTGCGGGTGGTAGCCGAGCTGCTGAGCTTTCGTGGTCAGATAATACGGATCGACACCGATGCAGTGTCCGCCGACTAATCCCGGACTGAAGCGAAGAAAATTCCACTTCGTACTGGCCGCATCGAGAACTTCCTTCGTTGAAATACCCATGCGATCAAAAATAATCGCAAGCTCGTTCATCAATGCGATATTGAGATCGCGTTGGGTGTTCTCTATTACTTTTGCAGCTTCGGCGACCTTAATGGAGCTGGCACGATAAACGCCGGGCTCAATAATGGCTCCGTAGGCTGAAGCCACTACTTCTAAAGTAGCTGCGTCTTCACCAGAAACTACCTTTATCACCTTCGTAAGAAGGTGCTCTTTATCACCTGGATTAATTCGCTCTGGAGAGTATCCGAGCTTAAAATCCACCCCCTGCTTAAGACCGGAGAGCTTCTCCAGCATTGGTCCGCAAATCTCCTCGGTAACGCCAGGATAGACCGTCGACTCAAATACAACGATCGAGCCTTTACTCAGAACCGAGGCGACGCTGCGACAAGCACCATAGAGCGGACTTAAATCGGGCTGCTTATTTTCGTCGACCGGAGTTGGCACGCCAACCACAAAAAAATTACATCCGCGCATTTCCTGCGCCGACGTAGTGCACAGAAGGGAAGTGTTCTTGAGCTCAGAGCTCGGAGTCTCTCCCGTTACATCAATTCCTTTCTGTAACTGAGCAACCTTGCGCTCGTCGATGTCAAATCCCACCGTGCCGGGGAACTTTTTGGCAAACTCCAGGGCCAGCGGGAGACCCACATAGCCGAGACCGATGACTGCGATTTTTATCTGCATAACGAAACGTCAACTAATATCAAACTCTATGCGCCGGCACCACCTAGCCCCCGCGACGACTCATGATCTACTTCGCAATGGCTGTACAGATCAAGACTGCGCCTCCGCCATGCAACCTCGCAAAGTAACTCGCGAGCGTCGAGGCGCTTAAGCATGCGCACCACTCCCGCCAAGCCCCGTGGGCGCGAAACTACGACCACAATTGTCCACCACAGAATCTGAATATCCAGCGCCAAGGAGTGCTTCTTCACATAGAGCAACCCCAGCTCACTCTTCCAAGGGCGAATTAACCGGTCATAATCCAAATCGGGGTCGGCGCTGCCGCGAAGGATCTCTCCTTCATCGGAGAACACAATAGAGGCAAAATCAGTAATTCCAGGGCGCACACTTAGCAAGTCCATTTCCGCGCTGGAATACTTTGCAACCTCACGCGGCAGATTGGGCCGCGGTCCGACAAGACTCATCTCGCCGCGCAGCACATTATACAGTTGTGAAATTTCATCTAACTTGTAGCTGCGAATAAACCGCCCGATCGGAGTTATCCGCGAATCATCAGCCGAAGTTGAGGCCACACCGCTCTTTTCGGCATTCACCACCATCGAGCGCAATTTAAGCATTTGAAAAGGACGTTGATGCAGGCCACTGCGTGTCGCCCAGTAAAAAGGAGAATGTCGGTCGTAAGCCCAAACGGCAACGGCGACTGGGAGTAGAATCGGAGACAACAGCAGCAGGCCTGCGAGCGCCAAGAGAAAGTCAAAAATTCGCTTACTCATGAACTGGCTGCCCCCAGCAAAGCAGAGACCTTTTCAACTATCGAGGCTCCGTCCAATTGGCAGGTTCGCCGCAAGAACTTTTGCTCGCCGACTACCGAGCAAAATCCTCCGCGGATGGCGAATCGATAAAATATCCGGGGAGCTATACCACGATCCACAAGGACTTCCGCGACCGCACTACCGAGCCCCCCGGGAAGAACGTGCTCTTCAACAGTAAAAACAGGAGCGCCTCCCGAAGTGGCCGCACGGAGCTCGTCCACATCTATCTGGGAGATGGTATGCATACTAATCACACGCGATTCCATACCCCGCGCCGCCAGCATTGTTGCAGCCTGCAGAACCTCCTCCAGAATGCCACCGCAGGAGATAAAGGTAAGATCGCCTCCCTCACGAAGCACCCGCGCTTTTCCCAGAGAGAAGTTTTGGGGAGATGCAGTAGAAGTTGAGGCTTGAGACTTGTCAATTCGAAGATAGCCAACGCCCTCCTTCTGCACCAGCGCTGTGGTCGCTTCCACGACCTCCCATGTGTCGCACGGTGCCACCACCGTCGTATTGGGAAGGCTCCGCATGATCGCCAGATCCTCGGTTGCATGATGCGAGAATCCAAGCTGCCCATAACTAAAACCACCGCCGATGCTGACAACATTAACATTCAAATTATGGTAGCACGGGCCGTTACGAAGCTGTTCCAAGGTGCGGAGGGTTGGGAAATTCCCAATCGAATACGTGAATATTATTCTACCCTCAAGCGCTAGACCGGTCGCTACCCCGGTCATATTTTGCTCTGCCACGCCGACGTTTAGGTATTGCTTCGGAAAGCGTTTAGCGAAATCCGTGAGAACGCCAAACCCCAAATCTCCCGTAATAAGCATGATGCGCGGATTACTGTCCGCTAAAACTGAAAGCTGCCGAACAAACGCGTCTCTCATGCGCTGCCACCAAGTTCAGCAAGCGCCCGTTCGAACTCCTGCCCCTTAGCCGTTCGATAATGCCAAAGGACAGTATCCTCCATGAAGGAAACGCCCTTGCCCTTGACGGTATGCGCAATCAAACAAAGCGGCTTACCAGATACTTGCGGAATATTTGATAACTCGGCTTTAAGCGCCTCATGATCGTGCCCGTCGCACTCCCTGACCGCCCAGCCAAAACTTCTCCACTTATCGGCAAATGGTTCGAGACCTAAGGTCTCACTCACTCGCGCCAAGCTCTGTATTTTATTGTAATCCACGATTGCGATCAGATTATCAAGATGATGATGGGCGGCGAATAAAATAGCCTCCCAGGTGGAGCCCTCGTCACATTCGCCATCACTGAGAATCACATACACCCGCTGCGGTTCGCCCGAGAGCTTAGCGTGCAAGGCCATCCCACTCCCAATCGATAGACCGTGTCCCAGTGAACCAGTCGAAACCTCAACGCCCGCCACATTTTTATGCGAAACATGTCCACTCAATTCCGAGCCGTTCTGATAGTGCCCCCCCAGTCGATCGACAGGGAAAAAGCCAACCTCGGCGAGCGCTGCATAGAAAGCGGCGCCCGCATGACCTTTGCTAAGTACGCAGCGATCCCGTTCAGCCCACTGCGGCTGAGTTGCCTGATACCGCAAAACGCCACCGTACAGAACCGCAAGAATATCAGCCACGGATAAGCAGGAGGCGATATGAGAGCCGCCGCCGCTACTGGTCATTTTCAGCGAGTGCACGCGGATTCTACGCGCCAATTCCCTAGAATTTACTGCCATGAAGAACTCACCTAAGCGCCATAAGCGTATTCTACATTACTATCACGTTAATAACTCACTGCAATTCTTTAATCGCGCTAGCTCACCCGAGAAACGAGTGCTATACAAAGGACTCCTGAAGGGAGGGATACATGGGTAAAATAGTAAAACCGGACGGCGGATTTAGAACCAACGTTGAATCTGAGATTTCCGGGCGAATCGCCAAAGTCTTCGAGCGCAATCCGGCAAGCAGTGCAGCAAAACTGGAACACTTCCCCAAGTATCTTAGACGACAGAGGGTGACGCGCTACTTAGCCCTGTATGAGCTTTTCAAACTCGCCATGCCGGTCAAAGGCTCGATCGTTGAATGCGGTGTAAACGAAGGGTTCGGCTTAATGTCGTGGGCGAATTTTTCAGCGGCACTTGAACCCAACAATCTAACGCGTCGGATTTACGGCTTCGACACCTTCGATGGATTTCCGGAGCCCTCGGCGAAGGACGCTAGCCGAAAGTTTGCGCCTAAAAAGGGCAATCTGCGCGCCGATTCATACTCGGAACTTCAAGACCTTATAAAAATCTACGATGATAAT
>JAFLCA010000100.1 GCA_017302875.1 Deltaproteobacteria bacterium | reverse complement strand
AGATGAAAGGCCCAGCCGCGATTGTAAGAGGCACGGCTTCGCACGACCCGACCGATTATCAAGGGAGATTGTTTCTTGCGGAGGATCCGTCGGGCTTCCTCGATGGCGCGGCGGCCTTGCACCTGAATCGTAAAACGAGAGCCGCCTATTGAAACTTCAAAAAGGGCCTTGGGGGATTGAGCCTGAGCGGTTCCTGCCGTGCACAGGCCGACGGCCATAGCGAAGCTTAGAAGCAGCAGTAAGAGGGGCTTGGCAGGGGTCGGTAATCGCATAGGGTATAGATGATTCTGCAACCGTCGGGCGACTGCTCCAGCTGCTGCGGAAATTGAGAATTTTCACGTTTCATCTACGAGATTTTCCTAGAGCGGGCAGGTTATCTTGCATAAGGGCCGCAGCCGGACGCTACGCTATGTCGTTCTTGAGCCGATCGATAAGGTATTCAACGTTGCGAGCTGAGTTGTGCTCCATGAAATGGGCAACGATGCCGTCAAACGACCTGTCCCCGCGCAGTGCGCGCCCTAGCTCCTCCGCCGTTCGAACTCTGCACTGTAGATTGTAACTAAGCAGCAGTTTGTCTTCGCGCTGTGCGTTCATGCGCTGAGCAAATCTCCAATTAGCCAAGGGATCGGGACTGTTTAGTCTCCAAGCGATTACAGATCCCTGCGGCTCCGTGATGAGGCTATAGCGTGGATCGTGCCGAATAAAGTCAGCCAACATGCGGCTATGCGCTAGAATTTGCAAACGACTTTCGCGTAAACCCTCCAGCCCTTGATTTAGCATGTAGAAATAGGCGGCCACGACTGCTTCTCCTCCGCGCGAGAGGATATTGTTGGCTTGTGCAAGAAGGAAGCGCTTGTCTGGCTGTGGGCACTGCTCGTGATCGACTAGCACGGACAGATCTCGGTAGTCGCGCAGCAGAAGCAGACTTAAGTCGTATGGCAGCTCAATTTTTTGGGGATCCACGATGATGGCGCGAATGTTGTCGTTGTCCGAGCGAAAGTCCCAGGCACTGCTTTGTTCAGACATGAAAAAATTGAGCCACTGTGCCGCGGCATCCACCACTACAGGGGGACGATATCCCAAATACACGCATTTCTCGCTGACAACTTGGTCGAGACGCTGCACGTCATGCGCTATCCCTCGCTCGGCATCTCCCGCCACTGCCAGGTGGGTCACGATGCGGCGACCGGAGCGATGAATGCGTTCCACGGTTTCGCGCACGGCGCCCTCGTCAGCTTGGTAGTGCTCATCGAGTTCGTACAAAAAGATGTCGTCTTTTCCGTACCCAACCAGGGCGGCAGCTTTCGAAAGTACAATCGTGCTGTTCACGGGAGCTAAAATTGCGGGACGGGGGATGTCTAAAGTGGCGGCTCCGGCGATGCCCACCGTATCAATTGAAACTCCATGCTTGGCGAAGTAGGCACTGCGGTAAAGGTGTAGCGCCTGTTGCAAAGACTGGGTGGCCGATTTGAGAACGACTGCGCCACCCTCCGCTGGCGACGGATGATTGGCTAACCCGAGAAAGCAATCACCAGCGGCTTCAACAGCATCCCAGACTCCGTTGTAAGCGAACGTCAATGGGAGGTTCGGTTTGAGGCGAGTACTGAGCTGTCGTACCACTTCTGCCGGCAAAGCGTGAGTGCCTGTGACTGGACGGGCAAACGCTTCACCGCTAGTTACCTGGCAGCGGTTTGAGGCAATCAAGAGCTCCAGCATGCGCCAAATCTGAGTTTCGGGAAGGCCTTGTGGTGAGATATTGCGCGGATACTCGAGTGTAGGCGTGGCGCGGACCGCGTCGAAAAAAGTTTCTTGGCGAAATCTGCGTAGCTCACTTTGCGCGAAGGCCGCCTCTGCTTTTGTGATGACTCCGCGGGAAAGCAGTTCGCTGAAGGCTGAGCTTAATTCGGGGGGCGAGCAATCCAAGAGCGGGGTGTAAAGAGCCTTAGGGTCGGAAGCTTCAACCGATTGTCGCGCGCCGGGTATACGGCAAACTGCAGCGGTGAAGGCGAGTACATTGTAGAGGAGCGCTTCATCTGACTGAACTGGGCGAGCGAATTCTGAGGACGCGGATTCTGCACGACCGTCGGTCGGTGCTGCGCGGTGAGTTTCGTTGCCTAGCCCCATACACTTAAGCCCGGCACGAGGGTGCCGGAAGTAGGGGAGATTGTACCGCCATTCGCGATCCTACTCAAAACGGTCGTTTCGAGCTTAATCCTGGAGCTTATGGAATTTTCCCGAACGAACCTCGACGATGCTTTCTTCCTGCGGGATGCTGCGCCTGCCTTGGAAATTCAAACGAGTTGAAACGCCGGGAATATCGAGGGTCAGGAGGGTCTCGCGGATAGTTGTGGGTGAAAGCGGGGTGTGACTGGCGTTTAATTTCGCCTGAGCAGCAGCCACGAGTTGAATGCCGTCGTAGCCAAGTGCCGCAAGTGAAAGTGCAAAGGGGGAGGGGCTTTCTCCACAGAGCTTTTTGTATTTCTCGGCGAGCGTCGGCGAATCCAGCCAGATTTGAGTCAAAACGACGCCCTCCGCGGAGGCGGCCAACTGTTGGGCGTCTGCGTCCACCATTCCGTCCGCGACAAGAACCTTACCCTTGTAGCCAAGTTCTTTGGTCTGTCGGACAAGCGCAGAGAGCGCATTCAGGTACAACGGGGCGAATATTCCCTGCGCTGGCCCCGCCTTTATTCGGGTAATCAAAGAGCGAAGATCGGAGTCAGTCATGCTGACCGATTCATGCGTGACAATTTCGCCGCCAAGCTTTCGATAGGTAGCTTCAAAAGCACTTGCGACAAGCTCTGACCATTCGTCGTGGGCTGAAACGAGTGCAAGCTTGGATAGTTTTAACTGTTCGAAGGCGTAGCGAGCAATTTTCTCTCCTGCGCGTTCAGTCGAATACCCGATCGAGAAAATATACTCGCCCAATTTATCAAGGGAGGCGTTTGAATCCCACAAGGTGATTACAGGAATCTTGCGCTGTGCCGCGATAGGCGCGTACGCCGTTACCGTGTTTACGGTTGAGCCGAGAACCACTTGCACCGAATTGGTCGAAACCAATTTTTGAAAACCGGTGACTGCTTTGGCTCGATCGACCACACCCTCGTCTTCGTACCAAATCTCGATTTGTCCTGGCGGAAGTTCGTTCAGCGCAATTTGCATCCCGCGCTGTAACGCCAATCCAACAAAGCTGTAGTCCCCGGACAGCGGAAGCGTTGCGCCGACTCGCACCGATTCGCACCACGCAGGATTGAGGTTGCAGAACAAAAGGAAGCCAAGGAGAAAGCTCTTTACGCGCATGCGTCACCGATAGTTTAAATTCTGGACCGAAAATAGTACGGAAGCGAGCTCGACGCCACGCAACTTCCCGGAACCTACCTCTAAGCTTAAAATAGCATGTCAATTTCCGCGGACTGCAGTTTTATTTCTTTCGCGAGCCTCAAAAACACCATGGGTTACAATGGTTTAACTCATCTAAAAAATTTGATTAGCCTTCAACAATCGATATAACGTGCCTGTTGGAATTGTGTTTCTTACACGCTGTTCATTTCAGAATTACGAGGGGTAATAGCAAGTAGGTTTTTGAGTTTTCGGCTTCTGGGAGGAGTTAGTGGGCTTTTGTAATCGCGATTTGGCGCGCTTACACGAGCCCATTTCCTTTCACCCTGTAGCTTGAAATCTCTGCAAACGTGGCTCGGTAGAGGTTTTAAAGCAAGCAAGGAGGACGCGCCATGCGTTCCTTGATTCGTCGGAGTTTGTCGGTGTTGTCGCTGGCTGCGTTGGCCAGTGCTGGGGGGTGTGTCAGCACGCTCGGAGAGCAGCTGCCGCCCCACCTGAAGGATTCGGCGTTGGGCAAGACCCCGGTCAACCTGGGCACCCAGAGCGAGTACGTGGTCGTGGCGGACGAGAATGGTGAGAACCCGAAGCTGGCTTCGGGCGTCACCATGCGCAACCGCTCGAACGCGGAAGTCTTCCGAGACACGACGCACTGGGTCAAGGTCGGGGTCGGGTTCTACGGTCAGTTGTGGCCTGTCCAGGTCGAGCAGGATGTCGACTTCAACGGCAACCTCAAGACGGACAACTACCACACCATCGACTTCTACAACCAGACCCCGCACCACGGGCATCCGTGAACTCTGTGAGGCTGGGCCCATCCTCACGTTCAGTGTTCGCTTGACTACGCATGAGGGCCCCCCAAGCGACGACGCTTGTGGGGGCCCTTTTCCGGCTTGGAATGTTTTTGTAATTGCTATTACCTCTCTTCCTTTTTTTTCAAGAAAGAGATCTCCCTCCGCGTTGGAGCGAAAGATGCTAAGGCCTCTGCCCAGACAGGGCGTGGCAAAGTCGTTTCAGTTCTTGGAACTCAGAAGAGCTTACTTATCGGAGCGAGCAACTCTAAATACGGCTCCCTGCGAGGCGGTTTTTCGAGCGTCCGCACTTTTTGCCTTAGGATCTAGCTTTTTGCGCCATTCGCTAGGTTCAGTACCGGCAAGCTCCGTTGCTCCGGAAGTGAGAGAATCGAAAGACCCAAGGGCGACTGAGTCCAGATCCGTGTTTCCTAAAAGAGGTTCAATGCGGTCTGCGCTCGGGAATGAACTGAAAGATCCGAGTTCGGCAATGCCTTCAAAGGAAATCATGCTTGCGGTTTGGATCGGAGCAGAAAAACTTTGTTCGTCGTTCGACGCTGTTTGCAGATTCTGACTGCTGAAGCCGGAAGAGAGCGAATCCAGGCTGCCCAAGCCGTCAGACACAGCCGTCCTTAGATAAGCAACGCTGGAAGAATCGTCCGTTTGGCGTTCGCTGGAAGGGAAAGAGCCTAAACTGCCCAGAGTGATTTCATCATCGTCAGCGCGAACGATTCCAGAGCTCTCCGACGCGCCACGCAACCCATCTGCGCTGAAGCGTCCGCTGACCGGGACGGTCAACATTTCATACGATTCATGAGCTAACGGAGCGGCGATGGAGTCGAAGCTGCCAAGCCCGGGCGTTGAACTTGCCACCGTGGCGACTGCTTCTTCGCGGGATGCGACCCAACGCTCACCGCTTGAGATAGAGTCCAAGCCACCAAGCGCTATGTACGACGAATCAGACTGTTGCGGCTCGACTACCTGCGCCGTACTAGGTGTGCTGACGAATGGGGCTGCGTTGCCGCTGAGCGAATCTGTGGCACCGAGCGTCGAATCATCGGCTGTATTCGCTACACGGACTGTTCCGAGCGAGAGCGACATAGAATCGAGCCCGCCAAGTTCGACATCCTCGGCCGAAATTGCTGCATATCCAGCTCGTGACGATTGAGGCGCAGGAGCGAGCTCTTCATTTGCCGTTTGCGGAACAATTCCTTTCGCGGCAAGAGAATCAAGCATGCCAAGACCGGAGATATCTGATGTTTCAAGCGCAACAACTGGGGCGGGCGAGGCCAACTCCGCAGTCTGCAAGTTTTCGGTCGGCAAATTCTGAGTTGCAAATGAATTCAGATCTCCGAGCGCGAGCTCTGGAGTCACTTCTGGTGCAACTTCACGTTGAACTGGAAGTTCGGTAGCGGCAATCACCATCTGATTTCCTGCGGCAGCCGCGAATGAATCGAGTGAGCCCAATTCAAATGAATTCTCCGCCGGCGAGTTCGGGGCGGCTTGCGCCATTGCGGAAATAACCACGTTGCCAGGGCCGAAAGAACTAAGTGAACCAAGTTCCAGTTCTGGGGCTTCAACTACTTTGATCGTGGAAATTAGAACCGGTTGAGCCGCAGGGGCTTCAGCAATCGCTGGGGTTTCGGGTGCAGGCGACGCAGTAGGCTCAGAGCCTATCGCGGTCGGCTCCTCCGATGGGGCGTCTGCGCCAAGCATCATCGCGAAGTCGGTTTCAGAGAAACTTGGGATCTCAGTCTCAGCAGACGGTTGAACCGCGCTAGAGGCCAAAGTATCGGGGGTAGTGAGCGGTTGCAATTCTGGTGTCGGTGCTTCTGCAAGCACAGATTGAGGAGCCGTTTCCTCAGCGGACGCGGATACTTCAGGGGCAATATTCCGTTCCTCACTCGGAAGTTGTGAGACTATTGGGGTAGGTTGATCCGCAGTTTGGCTTTGATGAACACTGACCGCTCGATTAGCGGCAAATAGGCTCAAGACGGCTAATCCCGCCAACGTTATCGATGCTGCAAAGCGAGCGGCTCGAGAGCTTCCGACATGACGAAGCGGAGTGGCGGGAGTAGGCAGGGACATTGGCTTTGAAGGAGCTGCCAAAGGAGAGGCTTCCAAAACTACTGGCGCAGTGGTCACTTCAACTTCAGATGCTGGCTCTTCAGCTTCGGGCGTCGGAACGGCAGCGACGAGAGCGGGCTTTGCTTTCGGTGCTGCTGAAACGCTTAGTTCAACAGGAACTTCTCTGACTGCACTTACAATCGGGAGGGCAATTGAGCGTGGCTCAACTGGGGCAACGGTTTCAACTGGTTCAACTGGTTCAACTGGTTCAACCTGGCTCAGAGGGAAAACCTGACCTTCAAATCGTAGGGTGCCCGCTGCAACAGGCGCCAAAATAGCGCTTTCCTCAGCAAGTACTTCGACGGCTGCTGTTGCTGCCGGACTTTCTTCGTCAGCGGAGACTAATTCCAAAACGGCAGGCGAGGCATCTTCAACAACTTGTGCGCTTGGAGCGAGATCAGGCTCGGCATTAGCCGACACGACTACCTCCGCAGGAGCTTCTGGTGTTTCTGAGGCAGGGGCCTCATCCAGAACTTCTATTTGTTCAGCCTGGGGAACCAAGGCCACGCTGAGGCGCTCTTTAAATTCGCGCGCGGAGGAAGTGAGCTCAGACCGAAGAGTTGCGATTTCAGCGCGTATGCCGGCCGTTCTGTTACCACGTTCCTTTTGGAACGCCATGAGCTCGGACTCGATCTGTTCTTTTACCTCGAGGACATATTCTTCATTCGCGCGAATATGCGGAGTGCGGCTGCCGATTGCGATCTCACAGTCTTTCTCCCAGGCCTTATGGGCGACATCGTGCAGGCCTTGCAGGCTAGGGGCTTCGCTGTCATAGGCCTGATTAACGGCATCGCAAAGTTCCAAGAGAATATTTGGATCCTCAGAGGTATTTCCTTCATGAAAGCGAGACTGAATCTTTTCAATCATCGCGCGGCGTTTTGGCTCGAGCGTTTCGCGAGCGTACGCAACTTCGGAAGCTTGGGTGAAGTGCTTCTCGGCAACTTCCGTGAGCTTTTTCAGCTCGGAATGCAACTCGAGCATAACGAGGCGGCCGTCAGGCGAGCCCTGTATAATGAGCTTTTGTTCAGCAGAAACGGAGCGGCTTGCTTCAAAAGCGTTGCGACATAAGTTCGTAAATTGGGCGCGTTCAGCATCAGCAGAAGAAGTGGCGGCATGGCCTTGACGAGCTGCGAAACTTTCAAGAGTGCTGGCAGCCTGCACAAGGCTTGAGTGCACAGCAGAGGCACATTTCATTATTCCCGCGCGTTCCGATTCCTCGGGACCGTTCCAACGGTTTCCTACCCAAAACGAGGCCACGGTTGCGATCTCTTGAGCTCGCGAAAAAAAACTCGCCACAGAAGAAGTGGTACTAGTGCGTTCAGAGGACGCAGGGCTCTGAGTCGGAGTGCTGGAACTGGAGATTGCTGCGGAATTTTGGAACAACATGAGTGCCGGAAAAAGTAATAGCCCTGCCTACTTGCGAAGGTGTCTTTCGAGTTTGCTCAAGATTATTGAATGTAAAATTCTAAGTCAATTTTATTAGAGGGGCTAAGTATGCGGCGGGGCTAAGGAAATCGGGGTTGGTGGAAATGCTGCTAGCAGCATGATGGCAAGCGGCGCAGGGCTTACTTTTTCGCCTCCTGATTTGAGTAGCTCCGTTAAGTCACTTAGAATAGCGCTTCATCCAGATCTCAAGAGATGTCCTTAGTTCTCACGGCCCTTTGTGGTTGGGATCTCGTTCATTCACATTTCGAAGCGTGATTACAGTTTCGCTTCGATTCATACGGTAAGTTGAAATCAAAAAAGGTTTTTTCGGAGGTGTAGAGGCACGAATGCTTCGAGCGCACGTTTGCGCGCGTTGGCGGCATTCGCGTCTTTAACCGTCGTTTCCCTCATTTCCAATCCATTCGTTCGTGGGTCAACCTGACCAAGGAGTTCTTCATGCGTAGTGGTCCCCTTTATCGTAGGCTCGCTTCGGCGGGTCTGGTCCTTTCCCTCTTGGCCGTGACGGGCTGTTCGGTCGACCGAACGGTCATGCACCAACTGCCGGACACCGAGCGTCAGCACGACGCCCAGGTGAACCGCGCCAGGTTCACCGGCGAGAACAGCGGAGACATGGTCACGCTTGATCGCGGCCACGTCTACACGGCGATCTCCTACCTGGACGGATTCCCTGACAAGGGGCCGGGCCAGAAGCATGAGGATCTGGCTTTTCGCCAGCGCTTCTTGCAGTCCTTCGCCGATCGCGACACGGATGTGCTGGCGAGGCTCTCTGATCAGAGCGGCCTCGTGCGGGTCAATCCCGTCGAGATCAGCGTTCTGACGAAGCACCTCGACCTGCGCATCAAGATCAACCGTGCCTGGGTGGCGATGAACGAACCGCAGTCGAATCCCGACTTCGTTCTTCGCAACCTGCCGCAGCCCAAGCCGTGGAGTGTTCGCACTCCGCTGCAGCAGCGCGGCCTTGGCAGCTCCAACTTCGAGCTGATCAAGCTCGCCCGCATCTACCAAATGAACTATTCAGGCCTCACCGGCATGATGGTCAAGGAGGCGGGCAAGCAGGGCAAGAGCCAGGCCGCCTACTGGGCGCTGGAAGCTCAGGAGGCTGACGTTGTCGTCGCTCTCGTCACCTGTGATGCCATGGCACTCAGGCGCGGCGAGGTCGTCACGGATATCCGCTGTGCGGCCACCTATGACATGGTGGACGCCGGGCGCTATCTGTTGGCGGCACGCGCGGCGGAGGCCTACGGACCGATTCGTGCCGCACGGCAGGAACTCAGTCCGGCGCAGGCGCAGCAGTTGATGGGAAGTTCCTGGACTGACGCTGAGGCGCTCGCGCGCTTCCGTGGTTGGTGGAACTACAGCATCCAGGGTTCGGGTCGCAAGGGCTGGCTTAACAACCAGGTCGAAGCGAGTCCGGACGTTCTGGCGGCGATCTGGTGGAACTTCCGCTGCATTCCTCCCGAGATGTTCTCCGGTTCCGGACAGACTCTGCCTGAGCCTGTGCCGATGCCGTGGGACAGCGACAAGCTCGCGGGAATGTATGCGGCTCTCGAGTTGCCCAGTGATGCTCCTGTTCAGCCCGGCGCTGCAGAGCAAGTTCAGCAGCAGGCCGCTCCCGTCGCGCAAGCTTCGGAGTGATGGATCGAGAAATCTCCCCTCGAAATTAGGGAGACAGAGTCCTTTCTAGTTCGCAAATCGATGGAACCCAGGCACGAGTTCCTGGAGTTTCTTTACGAAACCCATCGATAGGGCGGGGGCATAGCGACACGGAGGTTCTGGTTAACTCCAGCGTTCCTTTGATTTCAACTTGCCGCCCTTTTTTTATTCCCTCGCACGATTCGTTTTTTCTTCTTGCGCAGCACTCTGCTCAAATATTGCTTTCTCTAAGTGGTCGTAGATCGGCTCCTCGCGGAACCACTCGGCAACGAGGAACGCCGCAATTGCTCCAAGCATCAGCATCAAAAGCTGCGTGTACGTATTAGTCATCTCAGTGACAAGCACGATTGCCGTAATTGGAGTTCGTACCACCGCCGTGAAGAACGCCACCATCCCTACAATTGCATAGACTCCCAGAGGCGGATCGCTGGTATGAAACAGCACCTGATCGGCTTGTCCTGAAATAAGTCCGATCAAAGCTCCTAGCAACAACATCGGCGCAAATATGCCGCCGGGAACTCCGCAGGTGAAACTGCATACGGTGAGGATGTATTTTGCCAGGAGCAGTAGGGCCAGCGCCGAGATACTGAGTGGTATTGGATTCCCGCTAAGGAGTTTCTGAACAACATCGTCACCGCTTCCAAGCGCATAGGGCACGCTGCACGCAACAAACGCACACAAAATTCCCACCAGCGCCGCACGACACGCGACAGGCCAAGCGTGCAGCGACTGAAAAAATTTGCGTCCTGCAAAAATACTACGAGAGAAAAGCACACCGCAAAATCCGCACAGCAGTCCAACAACGATGCAGACTGGAAAAGCCCGCAATGAGGCAACTGGATATTGCGGAAGAGAAAAGAGGGCGTCTTGGCTGAAGATATGTCGGGTCACGATGTCGGCGCTTAAGACCGCGATGAACGTAGAGCTATAGGTAATAAAAGATAGATCTCGACGCAGCTCTTCGAGCGCAAAAGTAAAACCAGCCAAGGGTGCATTGAAAATGGAAGCTAGCCCGGCCGCAGCGCCCACTGATATTAAATTTCGATGTGGCAGTATCGGCGCATCCACTCCCTTTCCGAGAGCAGCGCCGACAGCCGCTCCCATTTGCACGCTGGGACCCTCCTTGCCGAGGGATAGACCGGCCCCGATCGAGACGAGCCCCGCGCTGAACTTTACGGCGAGCACTCGAAGCCAGTGCAAACTTTGATTTCCTTTAAGTACGGCCTTGATGTGTGGAATTCCGCTGCCCGCTGCTTCCGGCGCGAAGCGTGCCGTGAGCCAGGCTGCGAGAGCTGCGAGGGAGATAGACAGAAGGAGCCAGGGCAGGAAGCTGGAAAGTTCCGAAATGCTGACGCTATCCAGGTAGCTGCGCCGTACGCTCTCAGCTGATTCCACGGCCATCCGGAAGAGTGCGGTTAGAAGTCCGACCAGCAACCCGACAATGGCCGAGTGTAGGAGGTGTATGGGAATTTTTTCTGTCTTCATCGCAAGGTTGTAGGTCGCTGTTTAGCATGAACCACACTGATTTAGCAGCGCCCTTAAGGCGGGGAAAGGTAGCAGCTTCTTAGTTGCCCCGTGAAAAAGGTAGTAAATTCAGTGCGCTAGCTGTTAGCGATGACTCAAAAGAGACGAGGCTCAGGCCGTGGGCGGTGCATCTAAGAACAGTAAGAACTTACCAAAGGACTTGTATGTCGAATTCGCCCATAAAGCCGCTTACCGCTCGCGACTCCCAGCCGGTTAAGGCTATCGAGTCCGCGCCTCTTGCGAGCGAACCCGCACAGTCCGGCTCAGCGCCTGCGAACAGCGAGGCAATCTCAGTTTCTGTCCCGCGTACCCAAGCTAAAAATTCAATCGCGTCTGATCCCAGCGGTCCGCTTGGTTCTTTATTGCGAGGCCTACGCGAAAGTGGCGACATTAGTTCCGCGCATGGCGGCTTAGATGCTTCGCGCGTGTTCGGCTTGCTTGACGACGAAGACGAGGGCGGGAAGTAGCCCTAGTTCACTGCCTTTCTTTCATGCTCGTGATGCTTCCGAGTGAAGTACCAAAGTCCTGCCAAGAGCGCGCAGGAGGCAGCAGCCGCGATCACATTTCCAGCCCAAATTTGAGTATTCGTGAACGGGATATTCGCATAGCTCTGTCCGAAGAATCCGAAAATTGCAGCCGGCACTGACAATGCCGCGATTGCGATCGAAAGCCGCGAGGTGTAACGATTGGTTACGTTCTGCGCTTCGATTCCCCAAGACTGCCTCTTATCTGCGACTCGTTCTTCGATCATATGGCTTTGATCGGCGCTACTGCGGATGATCGCACCGTAACGACTCAGAGACTCCTTCGGCGTTCCCACGCCGAAGAGATGACGTTTCTCGCGCAGCGCTTCTACAATTTCCCCTAGATGCAACATCACGGATTCCGCCTGTCGCGCGCTGTTTGAAAGATTCTCCGCGCGCTTCAGCTCGTCGGAGCTGGGCTCCCAATGATATCCATTCAGCGCTTCCGATTGCCGAGCCAGCAGCTCGATTGCTAACTTTGCCGAATAAACGGTGCTGCCGAACAGGCGGCACGCCAGGTAATTGCTGCTTTTCAGATCGCTTCGCACAACTTCTTCGCGCTTGATTTCATTCCAGACCCTTTCGACTGCGGGACTTTCTCCTTGGTGCATCGAGACTACAAAGTCCTTTCCCACAATGAGCGTAAGCGGAGTAAGTTTAAGCACGCCACTCTGCGCATCAAAGCGTAATTCTTTAGTCGAGATAAAAAGAGTCTCCTTTAACCCGTTGGCTGTTATCGGTTGCTCTTGATCCAGGCAGAGGTTGACCGTGCCTTTTGATAAATCCAGATCTTTGGCGATACTTTCGAGCAGCTCTCGCTTGGGATCGGTGATATCAATCCAGCGCAGCGCGCCGGATTTTCGCGAGTGAATCGACGCATATTCGTTGTCGTTCGGTCGGATTACGGCGCCATCGAGTAAATCGAAGAAGCGGTAGTGCGGTTTGCGTAAAGGGCCAGGCGAAATAGCATCTGCGTAGGCACGCAGGATCTCCGCCGATTCCTCCCCAAAGCTGGAACTGCGAGAGCACTCTATCAGATCCGCTCGCGCCAAAATTTCCGAGATTACCTGCGCCGGAAAAAGATCATCTTGCAGATGCATTTCGGCTTCGAAGAGCGGCTCAAGCAGTTCGGAAACGCCGATATCCGAGAGGCCTTCGAATCGAATCACTCCGACAGGGTTGGTTTTTTCATCGTGAATTTGCAGCGTGACGATGCCGTCGCGACTTACCTGATCGTCTTTGGGGGCCTGAATATGGATTGAGACATTTTTGGCATATAAAACTGAAGGGGCAGCGAGGCGACAGACGCAGTGCTCAGACAGCTGAAAATCGGCAGTCGGCGGTTGCGACAGTTCTTTTGCGGCGGGCGCGTTGGGCTCGGCAAGAAGAGTATTCATGACTTCCTTGCCTCATCGTAACATTGCCCGGGTAGGCAGCCGCAGGATCTCGCGACGTTCGGAATGCTTGTTCGATCGGAGGCGATCGTGATTCCGGGGTCTTAGCTATCTTATCCACGCCTTTCAAAGTCTCTTGCCGTATTCTCAATTCGGTTTAAAATTTGGATGTGCATTTTCTTTAGGGGATCTCATGAAACAGCTTCATAAAAAATTGGGAATCGCAGTCGGGCTTACGTCCATTTTTGCGTTAGGTCTTGTCCTCGTGGTTGATGCCGCGCAAGCCGACTCGCCGAAAGCGTCAACGTCCCGCAGCCTGAAAGCCGATGATAGTACCTCCCAGCCGACCGCTACCGAGCAGGCTGAAGAAGAAGCTGATACCGATGCCGATGACGGGGACTATCAGGGTGATGATAGCGACGACACTGCGACTGAGTAGTGCGTCCTTTTCGGGTACTCTGCTCTGGCTTTGAGGGCAGTTCAGTAGTAACCTGTGGTTCGCAAAAATATCGCTGATTCGTTTCCGTAACCCCCTAGAGGGGCTGAACTTTCCGCTTGGTTTGTAGCGCTACATAAGTACCGTGGCAGCATCTCAATTCGTCCATCTCCATCTTCACACGCAGTACAGCCTTCTCGATGGCGCGAATAAGATTCCTGATGTGCTGGAGCAAGCACATAAACTTGGGCAGCCCGCCATCGCGATGACCGATCACGGCAATCTGCACGGCGCCATCGAGTTCTACCTTGAAGCCAAGCGCATCGGAATTAAAGCCATTATTGGCTGTGAATTGTATGTGACTCCAGGATCGCGCACGGATCGTAAGCCGCGAGCCCAAGGTGGTGGGGGGACCTACCATTTGACCGCGTTGGCGCAAGATCTCGAGGGCTATCACAACCTGTGCCGCTTGGTCAGTTTAGCGTATCGCGAGGGCTTCTACTTCAAACCGCGCGTAGACCATGAGCTTCTTGAACGTTTCAATAAAGGCTTGATCGTAACGAGCGGTTGCTTGAACGGTGAGGTGGCCGGCGCGGCTGCCAATGATGATGAGAAAGGCGTTAAGTCGGTTATCGATTTCTACGCCACGCACTTCCGCGATCGCTTCTATATGGAAGTGCAGCCGCATGCCATTCCCGAGCAGCGTAAACTCAATGACGTTTGCGCGCATTTCGCCAAGTCCAAGGGCTTGCCTCTGGTAGCGACCACCGATTGTCACTATGCCTCCAAAGACGATCACTACGCGCAAGAAGTTCTGATGTGCGTATCAACAGGAAAGCAGATTACCGATCCTGATCGCTTGCGCCATGTCGGCGTCGATCTGCACTTGAAGTCGTACGACGAGATGGTCGAAGGCTTTGGCGATTGGACTCCGGGTAAGGAAGCTATTGAAAATTCGCTTTTGATAGCCGACGCCTGCAATCTGAAATTCGATTTTTCGAAGTACTACATGCCGCAGTTCAAGACGGGGGACGAGCAACCGTTAATTGATCTGATGGCGGGTAAGGCCCGCGAAGGTCTGGAGCGTCGCTTGGAAGTTCTGGAGAAAGCTCCGGCTTGGAAACCTGAAATGCGTAAGGGCTATCTCGATCGATTAGAGCTGGAGATAAAGCTGATCGACAAGA
>JAFLCA010000010.1 GCA_017302875.1 Deltaproteobacteria bacterium | reverse complement strand
CTGATTGGAGCGGTCAACGCGCACCAAGCTATCCACAAGTGGAACTGCCGCCGTGACAGCCTTGTACGTAAAGGCCGCCTCTATGGTCGCCTCGACCAGCTGCCGCGAAACGAGGCAGCGCGCAGCATCGTGTACAAGCACAAAGTCAGGGGTAACTTCCTCTTCGCATATATACTGAATTCCCTTCTGCACGGATTCCTGACGCGTCGCACCCCCTAGCTCGACTCGCACCTGCGCCGGGCCAAAAGGAAGGGCCTTGAAGGCTGGAAGTGCTTCCGCAGGAGCAAGGACAATGAAGCGGCGCACATAGTCGCTCGCAAAAATCTCCGCGACCACCCGCTGGATGGCGGTGCTACCGTCGAACTCGAGCAATGCCTTGGAGGGGCCGCCCCCCATTCGAGAACTGGCACCAGCGGCGGGAATGAGGGCAGTTACCGAAAATTGGCTGCGCGGCATGGGCGGACCCTGTTAACGGCAATAAAAAAACGCCCCAGGCGTTCGGCGCCTGCGGGCGTTATGGATTCCTAAGTGATAGCTTAGGCGAAAATTTCCTGAAGTTCACCCATCACCTTCTCGTGCGTACGAGACTTGGCAATAGCGATTTCGGAAACAAGGAGATTCTGCGCGGTATCGAGCATCTTCTTCTCGCCGAAGGAAAGCTCCTTCTCCCCGCTTAGCACGGAAAGATCTCGCAACACTTCTGCAATTTCAAAAACGGATCCCGTCTTAATTTTCTGCGAGTACTCGCGGAAACGGCGATTCCAAGTCTGGGTGTCGATCTTGAAGCTACGGCTTCTAAGAATGGAGTACACTTTTTCCACGGCACGGCGGTCCACAACTTTACGTAAGCCGACTCCTTCGGCCTGCGATACTGGCACCATAATTTTCATGCCGGTATCCATAATCGTAATATCAAAGAACTGCTGCTCGGCTCCACCAATCGTGCGGCCACGCATAGAGGTGATCTCACCTACACCGTGACCAGGATAAACGACTTTGTCGCCAACTTTATAGGATTTGCTGCTCAAGTTGATGCTCCATCAATAAAAAAATTGCGAAAGCACACAAACAACTAAGCACCCAGGGAGGTGGTGCTTGAAGCGAAAACCGGAAAAAAACGAATTTCCGAAAACCTATCGCTGAAGAAGATGAAAGAATTGCTGTGCTCGAAACTCGAAGAGTAGAATCGCTTCTACCACGCGACTTCCGAAAAAGCTCCCTGAGTATACATCAGAATGAATGCTCGGGTCAAATCATTGATTTGCCGGCTGCCGCGATAAAATAGCTTGAAAACCGCTTATTTATTGGCTTTTCCCACCAGCTCGCCGAGCCTGGAAATCCCGCTTTCTTTCATCAGACCTAGCAGTTCTGACTTGACTTTCCGCACAAGACCCGGCCCCTCGTAAATTAGGCCAGTGTAAATCTGAATGAGGGACGCCCCCGCCGAGATCAGCTCAAAGGCATCACGCCCGCAAAATACTCCGCCCACTCCGATGATTGGAAGCTTGCCCTGGGTTTGCCGAGAGATGTATCGCACCATCTCAAGCGACCGCTTTCGTAAAGGCGCTCCACTGAGGCCGCCGGTTTCCTCGGTTGGCCGCGACAATCCCTCACGGGAGAACGTGGTATTCGTGGCAATAATGCCCGAGACCCCGCAGTCAAGACAGCACGCTAGAACCTCATCCACCTGCGCGGGTTCCAAGTCTGGAGCGACTTTCACGAGGAGCGGAATCCCGCGTGAATTATCCCTTTGCACTCCGCGGAAAAGAGCCTCAAGCCGCGAGCGTTCTTGCAGTTTGCGAAGCTCCGGGGTGTTGGGAGACGAAACATTCAGGGCAACGTAGTCGGCATAGTCCTTGATGCGCGAAAAGGTGTAGAGATAGTCATCGAGCGCATTGTCGAGCGCCACGGCCTTAGTCTTCCCAAGATTAACCCCCAACAGCGCGGAGTTCGGGCTGCGCCGTACTTCTTGAAGGCGCGGCGCAACAGCGTCGGCACCATCGGAGGGAAAACCCATGCGATTAATAATCGCTTGGTCAGCCGGGAAACGGAAAATTCTCGGGGTCGGATTTCCGGGCTGGGGCTGGCCGGTAATGCTCCCGATTTCTATAAAACCAAAACCCAGCGCAGCCAACATTTCCACGGCATGCACGTTCTTATCAAATCCGGCCGCCAGTCCGATCGGATTTTTAAAATGCAATCCAAAACAGTCCGTAGAGAGCGCGGGATCCTCCAATTCGAAGCATTTTTCCACGATAGGACGCATGCCAATCCGACCTGCAAAACGGGCAGCGCCAAGAGCCAGGTGATGCGCGCGCTCGGAATCGAGATTGAAGAGCAAGGGTCGAAGGAGAGTACGATACATGGGTTCTACGTGGCTGCGGAGTCAGATCCGAATTGATTGATAAACTGCTGGAGATTCAATTTAAGTACAAGCGCATCTTCCTGATTGTCTCGGTAATAGCGCTCCCGCAGTCCCACCTCGAGAAATCCCAGCGAATCATAGAGTCGGCGCGCAACCGCATTCCCCTTGCGGACTTCGAGCGTGACCCAATGAACGGAGTCCTCATGCAGATCTCGCAGTACGTATTGGATTAATTCGCGGCCATACCCCCGTCCCCGTTCATCGCGCCGCAGACCGAAGTTCATGATGTGGGCTTCATCTTCGATGACGTGGCATACCAGGAAGCCCACGATGCGCCCGGCAACTCGAGCGCCATATACACGAGAACAGCGATTGTTAAACTCGTAGCTGAAGAGCTGCTCAGTCCAAGGAGGCGTGTTGGATTCCGCCTCGATTTCCGCCACATCCTTGACGCAGGACGGCGAAAGACGGCAAATCACCGCGCTCTCAATAACGGGGCGATCTAACTCAATCGTACCGTTTACCACTTTATGAGAGCTGCTCCCCACGAGACCCCTGCACCGAATGAAACCAGACAGACTAATTTGCCTTTTGAAATCTTGCCGGCCGCCACTGCCTCACTTAACGCAACAGGAATGGTAGCTGCCGTTGTGTTCCCATATCGCGATATGGTGCTCAACACTTTTTCAGGACATCCCAGAGCTTGACCAAGCATATCCAAAATACGCTGGTTTGCCTGGTGCGGTACGATTATATCAAGATCAGCGGCACTCAGTCCATGACGCGTTAAAGCCGAAAGAATTATCTCCGGCATCTTCAATGAGGCCATTTTAAAGATAAAGGGGCCATCCATACGCGGCGCTGCTGCAGGCGCCTCGCCCTCAAAATCTGACACTTCTATCGGTGCGGGCCTGGCAAAGCTAGGAGCTAGCACTCCGAGCTTGTCGGCATAAGCACCGTCCGAAACTAAGTCCAAGGAAAGGATGCTACGAGCCGGATCTTCAGATGAGCGAACGATCGCCGCGCCGCACCCGTCTCCAAAGAGAACCGCGGTCGCGCGTCCCTCGTTTGAAAGCATCAGCCCCGTGGAAAGGAGCTCAGAACCTATCAACAAAACGGTGCGGTAGGCACCGGAATCAATATATGCACGCGCCACCGACAGGCCGTACAAAAAACCAGTACAATGATTGCAAACCTCGAATACCGGAATGGCGCGATCCGGGCAAAGCGCCTGCGCCAACAAAGTACCGGACCCAGGAAATTCATTATCCGGGCTCATGGTGGCATACACGATTGCATCAATGTCGTTGGCGGTCAGTCGTGCTTGAGTCAGTGCGCTACGAGCAGCGCGTTCCGCCATGTCAGAGTTGCCCATCTCCCCGACGCTCTCATTGCCGCGCCGCGCCCAACGCCGCTCCTTTATGCCAGAGCGCTGCTGAATCCATTCATCGGAAGTCTCCATGTAGGTTGAGAGTTCCGCATTCGTGACAACATGTGACGGGACGCATTGCCCGACACCGGCGATATAGGCCATTTACAGCGCCTCCAACCGTGAATATCCCCAACTAATCCCAGCCCCAATAGTTGCCAAGGTGACCATATCGCCCTTGCGGCAACGCGGCAGCTGAGACATCGCGAGAGGAAGCCCAGCGGCACCAATGTGTCCACGCTTCGCAAAGACATCGTAGAACCGCAAGTTCGAAACCTGTAGCTTGCGACATAAGATCTCGGTCATTCCATCGAAGACTTGGTGTGTCACGGCGCAGGACGCTCCGTCGAAATTGAACGGTAGCGCGCTATTTGCAATAGCAGCTTCAAAGCCTTGCACCGAAAGTTCCGGATAGTGCCGCCCTTCGCGAACATCAGCAGCAGTGATTCGCATCGGGAACTGCCGGGCTGACGGCAGCTTGCACCATAGCGTTTCGCGCCCCACGGCGGTCGCTCCCAACTTGCCCCCCTTGTAGACAAAGAATGTATCCGAATTCTGACGATATTGAGATTGCTCTTGATCGACGACCAAAAAAGACGCACTACCATCCGCAAAAACGCTACGCGCGGAACGCGCCGCTTCTGAGACCGTGGCATGCGAATCGAAGTTCGCAAAATAGCGCGACAAAAGATCCGTACAGGCAACCAGCACTGAGCGGGCCTGTCGAGTCCGAATGAGTTTTTCTGCTAAATCGAGTCCGTAGAGCGGCCCGACACTCATTTGGCGTAGCTCGATTCCCGGACAGTGTAACCCACCAAGTTTGGCAAGCAGACAACTGACAAGGCCGGGATTATTGAAATCTGGGGTTTGCGTGCAAGAGATAACGAAGTCGATTTCGGAAGCTTTCACGTCGGCCCGAGCCAACGTATTTCGACATGCCGACACAGCGGCATCCGAAGGAGTCACCGCATCATTGAAGCGAAAAATCTGCGACCCAGCCGAATCGACGCTGTGATATGCCCCAAGCGCATCATCGGAGCTGGCAAAGGCTCCCACCAAAACAGGATTGACCAGGTTTCTTAGTTGCGAACGCATCCTATGTCCTGACCTTAGAATTGGTGTCGCCCCTGCGGCGGCACCTAAAGAAAAAGCCGGCTCGCTCCATTCTGGAAGCGACCGGCTTTCGTGCGACTGTTATTGCGCGCGCTTACGCAGCAAGAGCTGCCTTTGCTTTCTCCGCAATGGCCGCAAATGCAGTCGGATCGTTAGCCGCAAGGTCGGCCAAAATCTTACGATCGATTTCGATTTTCGCATTCATCAAACCGCGAATGAAGCGGCTGTACGTAATACCCGAAAGACGAGCAGCAGCATTGATGCGAGTGATCCAAAGGCTACGAATGTCGCGGCGCTTTACCTTGCGATCGCGGTACGCATACTTCAGACCTTTTTGAACTGAACGCTTCGCGAGCTTATAGCTGCTCTTGCGACGGCCGATTCTGCCTTCGGCTAATTTTAAAAGCCGCTTATGTTTTCTACGGCCTGCAAATCCACGTTTAACTCTCATGACATCCTCACAACTGAAATATTAATTAGCCTTCTTCATGTACGGCATCTGGTGCGAGACCATGCGCACAAACGACTCGTCAACCATCTGTGAATGCCGTAAATGACGGATTCGCTTCGACGACTTCTTTCCGGTGTTGTGGCTGGTTCCAGCGCGGGCAGCCTTTGGCCGTCCGGCTCCATTTACACGGTATTTCTTCTTCGCCGTGCGGTTTGTTTTCATCTTCGGCATACAATCTCTCTACAAAAAATCGTTAGTGCTCCAAGGAGCAGCTTTGGTAGGCGCGAACAGGGTCGAACTGTTGACCTCTTGCCTGTCAAGCAAGCGCTCTAACCAACTGAGCTACGCGCCTCCAAGGACGCGCAATACTACAGAAACCCCAGCAACTTTACAAGCGGGGGCACTAGATTAGCTCTTTTCTGAATGTTTGTTTAGGGTGCGCGGTCCCAAGACCGCACAGACTAAGCGAATGCGCCTATTTAGAGGGCTGCGCCAGACCAGCTGGGCCAGTCGAGCCAAAGAGTCTTAAGACGGTCAGGTTTGCGGAACTTCGGCTGCGAAGACCAGTCAATTGCTTGGTCATTTGCCGTTTAAGTTGAGACAGATTACTTGGCCGAAGATGACGAATACCGTATTCACGGTCAGGCTTAGCGTTCATTCCCGTTCCCCCTAGCGACTTGTCCGACCACCACGCCGTTCAAACCGCAGTAAATTTCCACCTAAAGCAACCCAGGGAAAACCTAAAGAGCCCCTTACTGCCTGCTCTTTGCATTCTACGAGATTTACCTATTCAGAATCTAAACGGAATAGTAACAGGGCTTAATAATTCAATCAAACAAGATTTATTGACATAAGCCCCTATACTCACAGCGATTCTAAGAATTCTTGAAGGGCGTGGAGGGAGGCCGGTAACTTTTTGTTACTTTTTCCCTGCGGCAACAGCTGCGGCAGCGACTTCCTTGGGACCTTTGAAAATGTTGAAGGTCTTGAGAAGCTCCAATGCGCGCTGCAATTGCAAATCTCGCTTGAGCCACTCATCCAGATTTTCTTTTTCCGGATTCATCTGCGTCAAATCGCCACGGATGGTCGGGGTCTTATTGATCTTCTTCAGTCCAGTTTCATCTTCGGCGCCATTCGGATTAGTGATCGCACCGGGCAGATCTCCTTCGCGCAGCAACGAGCGAGGAGCAGCAGTCCCCTCGCCTTTTGAATCCGGATTCTTATCGGCGTTCAACTCGACAGGATTATCAAGTTCGATATCCGGTTTTACACCGGTGACCTGAATCGAACGCCCACTCTTGGTATAGTACAGCGCGGTGGTCAGAGTAATCGCGCCATTATTTTCTAAAGGAGTGATGGTCTGAACAGAGCCTTTTCCAAAAGTTTGCGTGCCCAATATCAAGTCGCGTCCCGCATCTTGGAAAGCACCTGCCACAATTTCAGAAGCTGAAGCAGAGCCGCCGTTCACGAGCACTATCAGCGGGTAAGCCGGCTCGGTATCTCGAGCATGAGCGAAGAACTTTTGTTTCTGCCCTTCTACTCGCCCATCGGTATAGACAATTACGCCTTCATTCAAGAATAAATCGCTAACCTTGATGGCCTGCGTCAACAAACCACCGGGATTATTTCTAAGATCCAAGACAAGACCGCGCAGATGCCCGCCCGGAGCCTGCGCATTGAGACGATCGATAGCGGCCTTCAAATCATCGAAGGTCTTTTCCATGAATTGACTGATGCGCACATACCCGAAGCCGTCACCCAAATAGCGACTGCGCACGCTCTTCACTTCAATCACATCACGAACGATCGTGAAGTCGAGCAAATCAGGGCTACCCTTTCGCATCACAGAAATTGCAATCGGACTCCCCTTCGGCCCGCGCAGTTTCTTAACGGCGTCGACCAACGAGTACTCTTTGGTGTAGCGGCCTTCAATTTTTACAATTGCATCGCCAGCCTTGATTCCCACCTTCTCAGCGGGAGAGCCTTCCATCGGCGCAACCACTACCAGCAATCCGTCTTTGATCGTTATTTCGATTCCGAGACCGCCGAACTCACCTTTCGTTTGAACTTGCAGATCCTGATAGAAGTCAGGATCGAGGTACCCGGAATGCGGATCAAGCGTGGCCAGCATTCCCTTAATCGCACCTTCGACCAGGCGCTTGGTATCGACTTCCTTTACGTAGTCACGACGGACAATCGCGAGGACATCGGTGAATACTTTGAGATCTTCGTATAGGCTGGTCGAGCCCTTCTCTCGAGCGTCGACGACCGGGAGACTTCGCCCACCCACGAATAAGGCGATTGCCAGAACGAGCGCCACCATCATCCAAAAGCGCTCGGGGCTAAGTTTCAACTTCGACATGGGTTAGATCAAAAATCGAGTGTTACTGATAGGATAGCAGCAGAATAGAGGCCGTTCAAGCCTTGCCAGTCAAAACCTCAGCTTTTCTCGAAAAAAGACTGCGGGTCGATGGCTAGCCCTGCGCTTCGTATCTCGAAGTAGAGATTCGGCGAAAGGACTTTTGGATCCGAAGTTTTGCCAATCGTGTCACCTTTTTCGACTTCATCACCGACTTCTAGGGAAATTTCGGTGAGGCGTCCGTAAAGACTGTAATAGCGCTTCCCATGGTCGATGATAACCACAGAATTAAGCTCAGGCATGCGCCCCACGAACAGAACTCGCCCGGGAGCGACCGCAGCAACCTCGGAGGTATCCCTCGTCGCTATCTCAATCCCCTTGCGGAGCGCCGCCCCGCCCTCAGATTTTCGGCCAAAAGAGCGAACGATTGTTCCAGGCGCAGGTAAAGCTAGCGCCCCTTTATACGGTAGCAAGCCCGGTCCCTCGAAAGAACTGAAGCCTCCCGACTTCGGCTGAGCCCGCTTCTTTTTCGCGGGCTTCGGTTCGGGAGCTTCTCCGGCATTCGTCAAAGAGGCGAGTACGGTCTCAAGCCTCAGGGCCTGTGCTCGCATGCCGGCCAGAACGCTCTCGCGCTTGGTACGCTCTTTTTTAAGTTGAGAATTCAGTGCCTGCCGTTCGACTTGGCGTTTGGCAAGTTGCTCACGCTGCAACTCAACTTTTTGTTTGAGTTCTTGTTGTATTCGCAGCACTTCATCGAGTTCGAGCCGCTGCGCCCGCGCCAGGGCCTGCGCCTGAGCAATCTTCTTCAAAATAGCTGCATCAAAGGCCCTCACTTTGGAAAGGAAGTAGGCGCTACGAATAAGCATCGGCTGATTGTCGGCATGCGCGATTTGGTCAAGACCGGCTCGACCGCCATATACATAGAGCGCACGCACCCGCTTTTTATAAAGGCCTTCGAGTTGAAGTATCTGCGAATCCGTCGCCTGAATTTCCCTGTCGAGCTCGTCACGCTGATCGCTACGGCGTTGCAGTTCCGCTTCAACTTCTACCCCCTGCGCCTGCAGTGCCGCTACTTGCTGCGATAGGCTCTTTAGTTCGCTTTCCAACGAAGCCTGGCGCTGTGATATTTCCTCAAGATTGCGCCGCGTTGCCTCAATCTCTTGATCAAGCTCTTGTAAGCGGGCCGTCAGCTCTTCTTGTCCATAAGAGTACGAAGGCAGCACTACGCACAGGAGCGCGATTAGGAGAACAATCGAGCGTTTCAGCTTCACTCGACTGAGAACCTCCGCACGGAAAGGAAACTCCCCCCTAGCCCAACAACGACACCGGTCAGAACAACCAGCACGCACCATCCACCAGAAAGGAATGAGAGTTCCGGCACTATGAGCTGAAGAAGCTGCGACTGCGCGAGCAGATTTCGAAGACCGAGAAACACCGAATACAGAACTGCCAAACCCAACAGGCTGCCGACAAAACCTTGCACGACTCCCTCAATAAGGTACGGCGAACGCACGAACCAATCTGTAGCACCGACGAGGCGCATGATTTCAATCTCTTCTCGATGGGAATAGAGAGCCAGCTTGATAGTATTCGAGATAATGAATCCCGTTACGAGCAACATGATAAGAGTGGCAGCTGCGCCGCCCCAACGCACTGCGTGCACAACGGCACCCACTTGCTGCAGCAAACCTTGGCTGTACTGAACGTAATCAACAGCAGGATGCGACTGATACTGAGAAGCGAAGGCGGCAAAAACGCTCTCGCTCGCCGCTTGCGGCGAAAAACGCACCTCAATCGTGAGCGGCAATGGATTCGAACGCTCCAACCCTTCGAGGATAAACGATTGCTCAGCTAAGGCAGCACGGAATTGCTTAAGCGCTTCCTCCTTACTGATTAAATGCGCAGACTCAACCCCCGCACGAGCCGTTAGTTCCTGAAGCAGCTGACGCGCGCTCTGCTCACTTACCTCGTCCTTCAGGTACAGCGAGGTCGTGAGTTCCTGCTGCGTCGAGGCCACCGAGTGCTTGATATTCTCCACCGCCAAAATGAAGGCGGCAAACATAAACAGGGCAATCGCTATAGTAACGGTAGTCAGAAGCGAAGTTAGTGGAGCGCGCACCACATTCGTCAGCGCGCGACCCGCTAAATGCTGGAACATTCCGCCGCGCGAGAGCTTCGGCAATCCCGCAGCGCTTTCCCAGATGGCCTTAAGTCCAGCCGCCGACGCCGACGAGCCGCGCTTCTTAGTGTTATCGCGGTTCATGCGATACCCCGCGGGCTCTGGAAATCCCCGATAATCTTCCCGCGATCAAGAACTACCGTGCGCAGATTAAGCTCTTCGATGATAGCGAGATTGTGGGTAGCAACGAGCACGGTAACACCTGCAGCGTTGGCCTCGAGTAAAAGATCGAAAACGACGCGAGTCATATCCGGGTCAAGATTCCCCGTCGGCTCGTCCGCCAGAATAAGACGGGGTTGATGTATAAGAGCCCGCGCGATCGAGACACGTTGCTGCTCACCACCAGAGAGTGTGAGCGGCAAGGCGTCTCCGCGATCTTCAAGCCCGATTGATTTGAGAAGCGATAGTGCCAGACGCTTGCGCTCGGACTCTTTAATGCCGAGTACCTCCAACCCAAAAGCAACATTGTCAGCCACGGTGCGCCGCGGCAAAAGCTTATAGTCCTGAAAAATGACTCCTATCTCACGGCGTAAATGCGCAATGCCGTCACGATCGATTGACGAGAGGTTCCTCCCTCCGATAACCACCTCACCTTTTGAAGGGGTCTCCGCTCCGAAAAGCAACTTCAGAAGAGTAGATTTGCCCGCTCCGCTGGCGCCCGCGATGAAGATAAAATCTCCGGCTTTCACGTCCAGATCGAGCCCCTTCAAAGCGTTCTGGTCGGGTGGATAGGTCTTATAGACGTTGTGTAGGTGAATCATTTAAGGCTATAAAAGGACTGCTTTTTCTTCCTTTAGAACATCGCATGTTCCCTATCCGACATTATCTTTCAGAGCTGCTATTCGGGACAAGCGTTGTTCTTGCGCTTTCATCTTGCTCTGTCTTTGCACCCCCATCAAGTACCTCACTCAGGCTTCGCGAAGCCTCGGAGAGCGGCTGGAAGGAAATCCTAGCTGCTCCGTACGTATATGAGATCAGCAGGGATGCGGCCGGCAGGACCTACATGACCGCTATAAAGGACTGCGAGAATAAAAAATCTCGCTCAGCCCTTGTTTCGACTCGGCAACTCTTGGTGGGCATGAAGGATATCAAGATCGTGAGTCAGAACGAGATATCTCTGAACGACACGCATGCTCTGCGCACCCACGTTCGAGCAAGGCTCGAAAATCATGCGCTCGACCTTCTCACCTATACAGTTCCCGATCAGAGTTGTTTGTTTGATTTCGTGCTTTGGCGCAGCTCAGTCGATCAAGACTCTGGCGCGAACGCAAGCCTCCTCGCTAGCGACCAAGATTTGGCTCGCTTCCTCGCCGAACATTTTCAGTCCGTAACGGAGCAGCCGTGAAACAGCTCCGAAAAAACATCGAGGCGCTCGGCGCCTACGGCAACATGATCTTCGAAGTATGTCGGGATATCGCGACGCATGGCGTGAACGTTCAGGAACTTTCGCGACAGATTGTGAAAATGGGTTCCAACTCCATCCCCATCGTAATTTTGACCGCTGGCTTTACCGGAATGGTACTGGCACTGCAAACGGCCTATGGCTTACAGCGCTTCGGAGCGAAGAATTACGTCGGTAATGTCGTCGGGCTGGGGCTCGTTCGTGAGTTAGGACCCGTACTCACCGCCTTGATGCTTTCCGGGCGCGTCGGTGCCGGGATCGCGGCAGAAATTGCATCGATGGTTGCGACTGAGCAAGTCGATGCCATTCGCGCACTGGGCGCAAATCCGATTCGGAAGCTCGTCAGCCCTCGAATCCTAGCTGCCATGATCGTCTTGCCCCTCTTGGCCGTAATCGCAAACATCGTCGGCATGTGGGGCGGAGCAATGGTGGCGGTATATGAGCTTGATATCACGGCGCATCGTTACTATCGCTCGCTGATGTACACCCTTCTCATTCGAGACGTATTCGACGGGCTCTTCAAGAGCATGTGCTTCGGATTCTTCTTGGTATCGATTGCTTGCTTCAAGGGCCTGCGCTCTCGCGGAGGCACAGAGGGTGTCGGTTTAACGACGACCGCGGCGGTGGTAACCGCCTCGATCGTCATTTTTGTTTCGGATTTTTTTATCACGAAACTTCTCATTCTTTTTGGCTAAGCGGAGCATGAGCGAATCTCCAGTCATAGAGCTCTCGCATGTCGGAATCAGGTTCGGCCCCACGGTCGTGCACCGCGATATAAGCTTCAAGGTTACGGCCGGAGAAACCGTCACCGTGATGGGACCGAGCGGAACGGGAAAAACGCTCATCCTTAAAAGTATCATAGGACTGCTGGCCCCCACTTCAGGTGAAGTCATGGTTCTTGGCCAATCCTTGCGCGACAAGCCGGAGTACGAGCTGCGAAAACTTAGGATGCAGGTAGGAATGCTTTTTCAGGGTGCGGCACTCTTCGATTCACTCAGCATTTACGAGAACATCGCTTACGGACTTCGGGAGACCGGAACCGAGGACGAGGATTTCATCGCCGAAAAAGTGCGCTCCTTACTTGAAATGATTAATTTACCCGGCATCGAGCAGAAATTTCCACCTCAGCTCTCGGGAGGACAGAAGAAGCGCGTAGGACTCGCGCGTGCGCTGGCGACCTCTCCACGCATCATGTTGCTCGATGAGCCGACCACCGGGCTGGATCCCACGTCGAAGCGTCTGATTGACGATTTGATTGTGTGCATGAATGAAAAGTTTGGAATGACAACGATTGCGGTCACGCACGACATTGAGAGCGCTACGCGAATCTCGGAGCGCTGGATTCTGCTGCATGACGGGCAAGTGGTGGCGGACGGCCCGGCCCGAGAACTGGCGGCGCATAACCAGGAAGCCATTGATTTCATACGGGGAAATTGGAAGGATGAATAAGGGAGCTGATATCTCTACATTATGAAAGCGCAAAACGAATTGCATGCGGGAATATTCATCCTGATTACGCTCACGCTTTTTGCGCTGAGTATTTGGATTCTTGGTCAAGAGCGACAGGTATTCGCCAAACAGGAGGAATTCAAGACTTCCTTCAAAGACATTCAGGGCCTTTCGAAGGGCGCGCCGGTACGCCTCGGCGGCATTTCAGTGGGACGGGTTTCGGGCTTTGGCTTCGAACCGGACTCGGCAGATGGGCGAGTTGAAGTGAGCTTCCTTGTAAATGACAACTACCTTGACCGCATAACAGACGGCGTCGAAGTTTCAATTCAGACCCAAGGTTTGCTGGGCGATAAGTTCTTAAGTTTATCTTCGGCATCGCCAAAAGCAGCTCCGCTGTCCCCGGGCTCAAAACTGAGCAGCCGCGACGCCAGTGACATGACGGAAATTCTCGCCAAGGCAAATAATATCGTGGATAACAGTGTCGAAATTACCGAAGCTTTGAAAGATTTCCTCAAAAATTTCGACAAAGAAACCATCACGTCACTGAGCAGCGGCATCAAGAGTCTGGGCTCGCTCGCCAAAGAGATTGAAGACGGCAAAGGATTACTGCATCGCCTGGTATTTTCGAAGAAAGACGGCGACGAGATCATGAATGACATCAAGGCGGCTTCCGAGTCGATGCGCGAAGTGAGCAGTAAAGTCAAAGACGGCAAGGGTCTCTTGCATGCTCTCGTCTATGATGAGAATGGCGCGGAGAGTCTTAAGACATTCGCCGATGCTGCAAAAACAATCTCTACGCTTTCCGAATCCCTCAATGGTGTGGTTACGGAAATCAAAGATGGAGATGGCGTACTGCATGACTTGGTGTACGCAAAGTCCCCCGAGGGCTTTGATCAATTGTTGGTCAAGCTCAACGAGACTATTACGAACTTGAATGTGGCATCAGAGGCATTAGCCCGCGGCTCAGGCACCATTGGAGCTCTGCTCGTAGATTCTCAGCTCTATGACAATCTCGTTGAAGTTACGGATGGAGCAAAACGCAGCTTCTTGTTGCGTCAGGCCATCCGCAACTCCCTCGATAAGTAGTCCACTTCGAAGCAGCTTCGAGCTATTCAGCTTCCCGCACGAGAGCTTCGAGATCGGGCATCGTCAAGGAGTCGATATCGCCGTCATACTCTACGAGGCGGGTGCTGCCACTAAATTCCCCCACTTCCATGCTGACTCCACATACCGGCCGCAAGGGTAACGGCAGAGGCAAACGCTGTGGACGAGGCGGCTCATACGGAGAGGGCGATGGCGGCTGCCCCGGCATAGGCACTCGCTCGGGCTCGCGCTGCGGCCCAGGCAAAGGTTGCGGCGGAGGCACGCGGACGGGCTCGGGCTGCGGGGGTGCCGCAGGTTTCGTAGGCGCCGGAGGCGCCTCTGGTGTTTCGGTTTCCGAACCGAAGATGTAGACCTCTTCGCTTGCCAAGCATGACTCCATATAGTCCTCCAAACGTTTCATTGTATCCCCACGTAACGTCGATTCAAAAAGCGCAAATCACCAATGCTTCCCGGCTTATCGGCAGCACGCGGCAGAAAATGTTGGGCCAAGAAAAGCTCATCTTCCATGCTAAGTCCGTCAGGACTCAACGCCACGCGAGTCGCGCCAATGACCACGTGCCAGTCATACGTATCGATGTAGGCGCTCAGTTCAGGATTCCGCGCATAGTTCAACGCGTCGACAACTGCGAGTATGGGAAAGGCATCGCTTTGCAATTGCGGGTTCTCTCGCATGCGATGAAAGGCGAAGGCTTCATGCACCATGCGTAAGGCACTGCGATTCAAATACACATCCTCACCGGAGTCGTGAATGAGAGTTGTAGAGGGAGGGCGAGGCTCGCTTTCTACTTCAGACAGAAGTTCCTGCCCCTGCTCGGAGTCAGAACTCGGGGCAGAGCTTGAGGAGGTCAGATTTGCTCCTAGTGTATATCCGCGATGCCAACGCGACTGAATTACACGCATCAGATCAAGCAGATCCAAATAACGGTGCGTCAGATCCCAAAGCTTTCCATCCCCCTTCTGCGGCATTTGGTTCAACACCTCTTCACGCTTGGCCTCCAGCTCGACAGCCCGCTTTCCTAACCGCACCTCCTGCGCGTACCCGCCCAAGCGATCGAGTTCGTAGCGATTGCGGCTGCGGAATGCATTGTCCCACTCCTTGACGTCGGCCAAGTGCTTATCGAAAGCGTCGAGGTAATCCCCCCAGGCCACATGCTCATCGGGAAAAATTCCAACGGTCACGGCCTGCGGACTCCCAATAGGAATGACCGGGCCGAATGCGCGCGCGGCTCGAAGCAATTGCTCGGCACTGTGCATCACCGAATTCAGATCAGGTTTGCCCGAATCAAAGCCACGAAAATCGGCAAAGGGGATCAAGGTTCCGCGAATTCCAGCTGCCAGCGCAGCAGTCGGTATCAAGGCAGCCACGCGTCCGGTGGGATTAGCATGGTGAGAATTAAACACTACGAGGGAGTACTGAACATCCTTGCCATGCACGGGAAGGCCAAAGCGCTTCTGATCGGGAAAAGATACCGCAATCATGGCTCTGGTGTATAAAAACTCCGCTCCAGCTATTTCATCGAATGCCGCCGCGTAGGAAGGCCAGGCCTTCTTATAGGCAGCGTAGCGATCTCTCGTGCGACTAGAGTCGGAAGGAGCAAGCGGAAATACCCGATCCAGTTCGAGATTCGTTATAGCAAATCCACGCCCGGGAAAAGCATTCACGTCATTTGCATTCACGTAATACATACGCCCCACTTCAGCGCCAAAACGGGCCAGCAAAGGCGGCTCGCGCGAGGGCAATCGGCGAGCTTCATACGTGAGCGCACCGAAGCCCAGATACAAATCGGCGAGCCTGCGCCACCCGAGCAGGGCACGCTGCGCAGGCAGAATAAGCAAGGAAAGAACATCGCCCCTTTCCTCGGTCTCGCTCGTCAAGATTTGCTCCCCGTATGCACTGCGCAGCGGTCGATAAAAGCGCGCCTGCTCTCGCATATATTCCTGAACACCGGGGCGTGCGCTCATGATTTTTGCGGCAGTCGTTCCCGTATGATGCCCTAAGCGCTCGAGGTATCCGCGCACAGCATCAGAAGTCGTGGCGAAGTCGAGCGCATGCAAGGCAGATTGCGCGGCCAGATTCCGCAGCAACGCCAGCGATTGTCCCTTGGTCTGCACGACACCACCCTGCAGGGCTTGCTGGTAATTGCTCATCAGATCGGGCAGACCATGCTCGTCATTTAGATCTCGGACGCACTCAATCAGGGTTTTCAGTTCTGCGGGATCGACCCCTTCTCGAGAGTGATATTCCAGCAGCGTGTCGATACTCCTTAGAATCTGATCGCTTGGCCGCTGTTCCAAAAGAGGCGTGAGCGCGCTCGCGATATCCGCCAACGGCGCACCGCGCTGCATAAAGGTCTGCAGGACTCCATCAAAATACTGAAACAGCTGCGCTCCACGTTCTCCGGCGTGCGCCTGTGAACAGAACTCCAACGCCTCTCCGAACGCTCGTATATAGGCCGGAAGCGCAAGCAGCCGCCCCTCCTTGATCTCGTACGCGCAGGTTTTCTGAAGAGCTGAAAAGTGCACTTCCAAAAATGGAGCATCCAGAAGGTCCAGCATGGCGGAACATAGCAAAGAGATCTGATCCGAAGCACGTTGCAACACCTGCTCTTCCTTGCAAATCCGCCCGGCGAGTTCCGAGTAAAGCTTGAACAGACGTGGCGGTACGCCTGCTGAAAGCAGGCGAGCTGTATCCATCCGAATCTCAGGAATGATGAAGGTTTGAAACGGCCTACTCGCTGCTCGTATGCTCTGCTCGAAGCGTCCATACAGTACAAGGTGATCGGCGTGCAAACGATCCGCCTCAATTTCGTGACTCACACAGAAAGAAAGCGCCGACAAGGCGGGGCGTGGATCAATTTTCAGACGCAGGCACAAAGCCAGCGTCTGCACGAGAAGTTGGTCATACTTTTCGTTTGGCGAGTACAGAAAGGCATCGCGCACCTCTTGCGCAAGGACCGCAGGCTTTACCTTTACCTGGGGGCCGAACCCAGCAACCCGCGCGGCAATCTTTTCGATGGAAGCGTTTCTGAGACGGTCTCGCTCGAGGACTTCAGGGGGAATTTTCAGATCAAGAGCATGCGGATCCGGCTTTCCAGCTTTGTTCGGGTTATGGTTCGGACTCTGTTCCGTACCCATGCATACACCGATATCGATCTCTGCGCGACACACAGTTCATCTACGACACAGGGTGTGTTGATGATGGAATTCATGAATAATTCAGAGAGCGAAAGAGTAGTCTTGCTTTGAGGCTATGCTGAACTATGACGCTAACCAAACAAAAACTGCATGCGTACAAAAAAATCCATTCCCATCCCAGTTCTCGGCGCGACGAGCCCCCTTCCGCTCCCTCCGCTTCGTGGTATACTCCCCAAAATTTTAGTGAGGATCGCACGTGGCAACAAAAACTCGAGTGGCAATTATATTCGGCGGTAAATCCGAGGAACATGAAGTGTCGGTACGCTCAGCTCGCAACGTTATCGAGGCCATCGACAAATCAAAGTATGAGGTCGTGCTCATCGGCATCGACAAGAAAGGCTCTTGGCATCTCAACGATGCTTCGCGATTTCTCCTCGATTGCGCGTGCGCCGATCCAGTCAGCAGCACCAGCTCTGCCAAAGATGTGACTTTGGTAAGCCGACATAACCACGGGGAATTGATAGGAACTGCGCAAGAAGCTTCGTTCGGGACGATTGATGTGGTTTTCCCAATCCTGCACGGCCCCAATGGCGAAGATGGAACCATGCAAGGCTTGTTGAAACTTGCGGGGATTCCCTTCGTCGGCCCGGGAGTGCTGGGTTCTGCAGTTTCGATGGACAAAGATGTCACGAAGCGTCTCCTGCGCGATGCCGGCATCCCGATTGGGCGCTTTGAAACCTTCGACAGAAGCGAACAAAACTCGATCGACTTGAAGGGCGTGATACAAAGGCTCAAGCTTCCGCTCTTTGTGAAACCAGCTAACTTGGGATCCTCTGTTGGAATCTCAAAGGCCAAGGATGAGGCTTCACTTAAAAAGGCCCTCGACTTTGCCTTCACCTTCGATAGAAAAGCGCTGGTTGAGGAGTTTATTGAAGGTCGCGAAATCGAAGTTGCGGTGTTAGGCAATGAGCATCCCGAAGCTTCCCTGCCCGGAGAGATAATCACGGGATCGCAGCACGAATTCTATTCCTACGATGCCAAATACATAGACAATGACGGTCAACGCATTGAGATACCCGCAAATCTTCCGCAAGCAGTCGTTGAGAACCTGCGCGCGATGGCAGTAAAGACGTTCAAGGTTCTATGCTGCGAGGGCATGTCGCGCGTCGATTTCTTTGTAAAGAAGGACGGCAGCATTCTGGTGAATGAGATTAACACCATCCCTGGATTCACGAACATCAGCATGTATCCGAAACTATGGGAGGCGAGCGGCATTCCGTACGCTCAACTCATCGACAAGCTAATCCAGTTTGCCATTCAGCGCGGGGCGTAGCGCATAGCCGGCAAAAAATCACTTCGTTAGTGTCGCACGCCTGCGTACACTCAGAAAAAACACGAGGTGCGCTATGACTGGATTTTCTCCGCAAGAAGTTCCATCCTCCGACGGCTCTAAGCCCACCCAACCCGCAGCGGCTCCAAGGCCGGAAGGACTTGTCATGGAAATCGAAGGCCCGCTTCGGCGGATCTGGCTCGCGCCTGAGGCCATTCGCCCGCTGCCCTCTTTCGGAGCCTGGCATCGCGACATGATGGGAAAGTCTCCGGAGGACTGTCAGTACGCCGCGCTGGATGTGATCGTCGTACTCATGGATGCGGGAACTGGCATTAAACCTGGAACTCCATTTCATCTTAAGATGCCAGGAGATCCTACCACCTATCGAAGATTCCTGATTGAATCGAAGGACTCAGACAAGTCGGCCGGAGCAGTCCCAAAACGTGAGAACGAATTCGTCTGCTTGCTGTTGCGTCTCACGACTAACACCGCACATCCCGTCGCCCTACAAGCTTCTGAGGTGAGCGTTGACGAGCGCTGCAAAGGAAAATTCCTATGACATAAAATTTCTTGACTCACTACGGAAGTACTCTTAGTATTGCGGCATGAATCGTCCTTGCCTCCAGTCACACCTTCTCGCAATCGCCTTCTGGCGCTGGGCATAAGCCCACACCTCTTAGCTTCTCTCTACATCCCTAACTCTTTTTGCTGAACGCATAGCGACATCTGCTATGCGCGTCAGCATGCTTAACGAAGCCCCATGGCACGTAAAACCATTTTTGCGAGCGCACTATGACGCACGAACCCTCACTCCCTCCAGCTCTTCCGTCCCCTTCCTCTCAAGGATCGGAACTCGACCTTTCTCAAGCAGCAGCGCTCGCCGGCTGCTCGAGTAACCAATCGCGATCGATCCTCGACGCACGCGAGTGCTTCTCACGGCTCAAGCTTGAGACGCTCAGCACGTTTGGTCGAGCAGTCGGTCCGGTCGTGCAGCCCTACTTGCGCTCGCTCGCAACGGAATCGGCGCGCGATTCTCTTAGCGAGCCAGAAAAACGAGCCCTACAGAGACTCGCATTGCTTGAGACCCAAGCTACGGAATTAGTCACTTCAGCTGAATCGCCTTTGAAGCCACTAGGAGCGTCAGCAGAACTACTGCTGAGAGATGCCTTTTATTGCATCCTCGACCAAGCGAACGATCGCGCAAGCGACCCACTTGTATTTCGCGCGACCGTCTGCCCCGACTACCCAACCGACGATCAGGGACGGTATTTGACACGCGGTGGACTGGGAACCGCCCCTGGTCTCTCCGCACTCAAAATTTTCGAAGGCTCGCTCGCGTTGATCCACCTCATGACACAGAATCAGCTCCCGGTGGTGCTAGAACTATGCTACGCGGATATCGAAGCACTCGATCCGGTCATGATTTCGAAGTCGGGCGTCGCGGGTGAAGAATTCCTTGAGCGAGTGAGACAAAGCGCCGCGAATGCTCAGATGCTTCTTCATGATCGAATGCAAGCCTTGGGTGTGGGCGCGGCTGTTCGTGCAGGATCGATGATCGGGCTGCTAGGAGAAACAGATAGCTCAGACGCCTTGACTCGTTTGAGCGGCGCATCGATCACTTCAAGCCAGGTGCAGGGCATCGCAACTTTTCGCTCTTCATTCTACGGACGGTTTTTCCAAGAACAGGCGCGTGGTCAGGATCTGGGCGAGTTCTTCCAAGCACGAGCGGCAAAAGACATCGACGACCACCTGCGACTTGGGCAAGTCACTGCCCGGGAACGCAGCGACGGTGTGCGGGTTACCCTGGTCACCATGAGTGTACCGGCGCTGGCCCGCTATCTTCGACATGGCAATGCCGCGGTGCCGGTGCTGGGTATCCAACAAAGCTATTGAGCGCACAAACTATACCAGGAAAGGCAGCCTAAAAGCGCTTAAGCCGACCGATACGAACAGCCGACCTAGAGTCAGTGCCGTGTATTTTTGGGAGCAATCTGAGCCTGGCATAGGACTTGCCTATATACGGTATCGGTGTGTGGTGGCAGTAGTGTGTAGTTACCTACGAAATATTCTTATCTTAGTCGGGATAGTGCTGTCCTTTGGGGCACCTGCGCAGGCCGTGCCCGCTAAGGTCCTGGTGGAACCGGGCGACAAGTACCTCATAACGATCGGTAAAAAGTTCAATAAACAGCCGGTCACTTGCCGTCAGCGCTCGGGCAAGAAGTTCGACGCCGGCTTCCTAAGCGAAAAAAACGGTCAGACTTTTTGGAATAATATCTCAAAGTGGACCAGCAACTCGAAGAACAAAAAGAAGTTCAAGCCGCTGGCATGGAAGAAACTCCTTACCCAGCAGGAAAAAGCCATCAAAGCCTGCTCCAAAGTCGTCTCGACTTGTCATCCCGTGGCTCATTCCGGCTCTCTGAGTATCACTGAAAGCCAGGTCACTTCATTCCCTGTTCCGGTAACTGACCCTTGCCAGCTGCCGCTCGAGCTTCGCTTGGTAAACAGCCCCTTGTATGGAAGCGTGGAGATCAACAACTCGCAGATGATCTACACGCCAGATCCCCACTCACTGAGCAACGACAGTGTGACGTTCAAGGTTTGGAACGGATTTTTTGAGAGCAACGAAGCCACCTACCAATTCGAGCTGCACCAGCTACGGACGGACTTTGCGGGCGACCCGAATTACCTTGGACCATATCGCGATACGCTGACCCGCAAAGAAGTGATGAGCGTCCTTAAGCGTTTGGCCTTCGGCGGTGATGCCACGCTGCGCGCCATTCGCTCTCGTAGCGAACTCGTTGAAGCGCTGCTCAACGACACTGAAACGGCAGAGATGGAGCAACGCTTCCAAGCGTACAACGAGGCGCGCATGCAGCGCTCGCAGGGACCAGATGGAAACAACAATTCGCGCTGGTTCAATAGCGACATTCAAATACTAGCCGCCCTGTATATGCAGTTTGGCCGCCCGTTTCGCACCTGGATGGGGCTTAACTTTTGGAACAATCACCTTGCCAACGATATCATTGCTTTAAGCAACTCGGATATTCACTACCAGATGGTAGATCATCTGCATGTCATGCTGGACAACGCATTCGGAAATTATCGGACATTCTTGTATAAGCTCTTTCGCGAATCCCCTTTCCACACCTACCTGGATAATTTTAAAAACACCATCTTTGAGCCGAACCAAAACTTTGCACGTGAGTTTCTCGAATTGTTTACGGTAGGAATAAAAGATCCTATCACCCTCGTTCCAAACTATGGGGAACCCGAAGTTGTGGCTGCGACCCGCTATTTATCTGGCTGGGGAAACGATGGAGAAGTACTCGGCTACAGCAACACAAACGGCCTAACTCCAGCGGCTCCTATCGGATTCATCGCAAGTAAATCCGACTATGGGTATGCTGACGACAGCACCGACTGTAAAAACCATCACCAGAAGGTAAACTTGCGCTGGAACTACCAGCTGGGAACAACCGGTTTCAAACTATATCGTTCTCCGCACGGTGCGAACACCTTCTCTCAGGTAGGGACGACTATCCCATCCTGGACGAATACCACCAACGATAGCTACTCCTGCAACCCGAGCAGCGGGCCTCAAGAATTACAAGTATACGATTATAAACTTACCGCTCTCGGTCCTACTGGAATTGAAGGCCCGGCTAGCGCAGTCGACTGGGGCTATTGGGGCGAAGTTTCCGGATCGAACTATCCAGCTCCCGCCAATATCGACGCGAGTGGCGGAGAATATCCAAACAAAGTTGTCATCTCTTGGGATCCTCCGGCAGGATCGTACTCCGGCTTGGTCGGCTACCGCATTTATCGTGGAAGCGAAGACGGCTACCGCTTTCCGATGCCCATCAGCGGCGTATTGCCAAGCTCTCAACACTCATTTGAGGACTTGGACGTTGTCGCCAACGAGCAACATTTCTATTTTGTGCGCAGCGTCTGGGACAACGGCTTTTTAAGCGCTCGCAACTATCCCAGTGGACAAGTTGGCGACGACACAGGTTCGGTTTATGGGTTTGCTGCTGCTACTCCAACCGACCTGCGGTCTCCCTTGGGACTTAAAGCCTCCCAGGGTACATCTGCTTCATCGATTAGTCTCAGCTGGAAAGCTGTCCCCGGAGCGGTTGGTTATCAACTGTACAGAGGGCCGCCTTGGCAAGCCCTCAAACTCAAACTTGGACCCCTCCTATCCGCGAATACTCTCTCTTACGTCGACACCAGCGTGGCGCCTGGAATGGGCTATCACTACGCGGTGCGGGCGCTAGACGGTAATGGCGTGCTTTCTCCCGCCATGTACGGAGCGGTGTTCAAACCCTCCGAGTGGAACGCCGGAAACACCTTACAAGACCCCAAACCTTTCCTTACGAATCTGCAGCCGGGTGATCCGAACTTCTCAGCGCAAATCCTTGGTGAAGTCAAAGATGGTAAACCGGAAGGCGAAGTCTTGAGCGCTTGGGGGGATGGCTTGGAAGGACAACCGGTACCTTCCTTCGTCGATCATGTGCTCTTTAACTGGCCGGCCACTTCCCGCAATATCGGCGCGCAGATATTCTCGGAGGTCGTGCATCGCCATATCAACGATGACATCGTTAAGGAAGTTTCCGCCGATCTGCTCTCTTCGCAGTACGACATTAAATCGCTGCTTCGAAAGCTTCTGAACTCCTCAGCCAATTTTTCGCCGCAAGCGAATGGCGACTGCGTGGCAAACCCGTCGGAAGTTTTGTTCAAATTTCTGCGCTTTGCGGGCATCCCGAATAATACCAGCGGCGCACGCTGGGAAGTAGTAAAACGAATGGTGTCTGTTGGCCACAACATCATGAGTCCGCCGAACGTGTTCGCATTCTCCTCGAACTGCGGGCTGGTCCGCGGCGGCATCATCTCGGATGGTTCGGGCTGGACCACCAGCACCCAAACGTATGTGGCACTCGGTAACGCCATCAGTTGGATCATCACCGCCAATTCTTGGCAGAATGAGTTGAGCGTACTACCCTTCTTCGTGCCGAGCAGTGTGAAAACTGCGACCGATTTGGTGACACATATCGCCGAGATGCTGGATGTTTCCTTGAATCCCCAAGAGCAGGCAATACTGGTAAATTACCTTAATACGCCTGAGGCTGAAGATTGGTCGCTGCCAAACTCGCAGGTGTGGAGAAAACAGCAAAAGGTAGTTGGGCTGGTGCGATTGATGGCAATGACCATAGATTTTTTGAAGAAATAGAGACTGTGCGAGGCGCGCTATGTTCTTAGTAAAACGACGCGAATTCTTGAAGAAGCTCGGACTTTCTGCCGCCGCGCTGTCTTCCAGCCGACTCCTCAACCCACTCTTTTCCTTCGCCACGGATCCGAGCACCCTCGGCGGAAAGAATCTCATTCTTCTCAATTTAGCCGGAGGCTTTGACTCTTTTGCCGCCTTCCCCTATTTGCTTGACCCCAATGTCAGCAATCAGGCCGACGGTTTCGTGCAATATCTAAACACGAATCGACCTGCGACGTTCGTACTCCCGCGCGCAAACCTGCTCGATGCTTCCTCACACAGCTACTTACTTAATTCCTATCTCGGATTTGCACCGGCCTTCGCGCCGCTTGAACCAATCTGGCAGGCCAATAAAATTAGGCTCAATCAATCGATCGGAATCATCGGTGACCTGAGCGGTTCGCATAACTATTGCGAAAATTGCTATAGCTTCGGCGACCCCAACTTCGTCGGCGGTGTCAGTCGCGGATGGTATGCCCGCCTGATTGAACTTCTGAACCTTACCGATCATCAAGCGTACGGCTTCGGAACTTTTAGCCGTATCGATTTCGTTACCTCTGACCCCCAAAAGGCTCCCGTCGCCGGTATGCGCACCGAAGATTTAACCTGGGACGATCCGATTGGCGGCAGCCGTTCAGCCATAAACTTGGAAACCTCGCGAGCCTTACTGGAAGCCGCGACTATCTCCACGTCGGCGGATGCGAAACTAAAAGCTGCGCTTTCGAAGGGGTATGACACGGTTGAGTTCATGACGCAGGTAAATACCGATACAGGCCCTGGAAAACCACTGGCACTCGTCGGAAGTTACCCAGCCGGCTCCATAGGCGACACCTGCAAAAGCATTGCCCGCCTAATCTCCTTTCTCGAGAACGAGCCGAATCCCAAGAATAGAGCCTTTTATGCGTACGAGGGTGGCTTCGATACCCACGGCAATCAGGGTGGAGCGGACCGTACGAGCGGAGTCGTCAGCGGAGCTCTTCACAATCATCTGAGTAACGTTGCGCTGGCGATCAAAGCTCTCGTAGATGACCTACAAAATAGAGGGGTCTGGGAGAAGACCGTTATTATCCTGTTCTCCGAGTTTAGCCGCACGGCAAAGCAAAACGGCGGCGCAGGGACAGACCATGGTGCAGCCTCAACGCATCTCGTGATGGGCGGTCCCGTCAATGGAGGCGTCTATGGCCAGGCCCCTACAAGAGCCGACTTGATGGCAAAAAACTGCTATCCGGCCCGCCTCGACTTCCAAAATGAATTTGCTGCTGCGGTGCGCTGGTTTGCCGGTGCGGGTGTCGACGAACAGATCTTTCCGCCCGGCACCTATGTTCTTGACCCCGGATTATATGGCGGGCTGATTAGCGCCTAAGTTCGAAGTAGCGAGCCACTTCGCATACGGACTTTTCTGTAGCTGCCGCTGCACCGCGCTCAAAAACTCCTGCCTCCCCCCTCGACCGGGCGGCCAACTCCACTCAAGAAAGCGCGGCAGAAGCTCTGCGTTTCCACTGTAGATAAGCTCTAGCACAGGATTAATCAGCGCCAGGGGCAAATCTTGTCCTGAATGCGAAGCTTCAATCTTGGAAAGCGCGCGCAGAGCGACCTGGGCGCGCTCGCGCAGAACCTCGTCCGACGGGGCAGCTTTCTTCATACGCGAGACATCCAGCACAACGCCATCGTTGGTGAAACGCAAGTAGACAGTCGGAGCCGGGACCGAAAAGCCCTCGCCACCCCAGCCGCCAAAGGTGTAGTCATGCGTTCGGTATCCTCGTGCGCTCGAACCCGGAATTTCAAGGAACTGCGGCTCCAAATCGAAGCGAGTGTCTATCGTCGCAAGCTTGCGAAATTTTTTGCCAAGCTCGAACACATGCAGCGTCATGCAGCAATCGCCACCGTCGGTATACTCAGCAACAACGAGATCGGGAATGCCATTTCCGTTCACGTCAGTTCCCGGCTTCGTGAATTTTAACTGCGCAGGATCGACACTTCGAGTGCCCGGCACAAAGCTGCCGCCTCGCAACTCAAGCAGCTTTTTCCCGGCACGCAGAATTTGGAGCTCGGAACGGAGCGTGCGAAAAGCTCCGGGATGCTCGCCAAGGGCTTGCACAGAAATCTTGTAGCCCGCGACCACCAGCTCCTCCGCGCGAAGCAGTCCCGAGCTGAGCAGCAGTGAAGAAAAAACCAAAAAGGATAGCCGCAGAACCTTCATAGGGTAGCGATAAAAAATGAGACCCAATTCAGATGTCCTTGTTCGCAAAAAAAAGGGGCCGAAACGGCCCCTTTCTTTTTCGCTGAAGTTCAGCCCTAGTCTACTTGCTTACGCAAGAAGGTAGGAATCTCATACTTCTCTTCGTCTTCAGCACTGGAGAGCACCGAAAGCTTCTTAAGCTTGATGACTTCTCCGCCTGCGTTTTCTTTCTGCTTGCGAGCGAAGGTCGGAATTTCCAAGCGCTCTTGGGTCGCTCCTTCCTTGATGCCAGCAACACCGGACATGCTGACCGTGGTATCTTCTTCCACTTTGTCACCAAATCCAGTCGCGATAACGGTTACACGCACACGATCTTCGGAGTTCGGGTCGATGACCATACCCCAGATGATGTTCGCATCTTCATGCGCTTCGGCGTGAATGATCTCGGCCGCTTCATTAACTTCTTGCAGAGTAACATCCGGAGAAGCTGTGATGTTGATAAGAACACCACGCGCGCCGTGAATCGAAATGTCTTCGAGCAAAGGACTCGAAATCGCCTTCTCGGCTGCTTCGACAGCGCGGTTCTCGCCGGAGGACTCGCCCGTACCCATCATCGCCATGCCCATTTCGGACATAACGGCACGTACGTCTGCGAAGTCGACGTTTACCAATCCTTCGAAGATAATCAGATCGCTGATACCCTTAACGGCCTGATACAGGATGTCATCAGCGCGACGGAACGTTTCAAGCAACGACGTGTTACGGCCCGCGATCGAGAGAAGTCTCTGATTAGGGATAGTGATCAACGTGTCGACCTGTGTACGGAGCTCTTCAAGGCCGCGCTCTGCATTACGCATTCTGCGCTTGCCTTCGAACAGGAACGGCTTCGTTACAACACCGACCGTCAAAGCACCCAATTCACGGGCAACTTGAGCAACAACCGAAGAACCTCGCGTTCCGGTTCCACCGCCGAGTCCGGCAGTGATGAAAACCATGTCCGCGCCTTCGATCGACTTACGAATGATCTCTATGCTTTCCATCGCAGCGGCATAGCCTACGTCCGGATCTGCACCGGCTCCAAGTCCGCGCGTGACTTCATCACCAAGTTGAATTTTGTTCGGAGCTAAGGAAGATGCGAGAGCTTGTGCATCTGTGTTGGCGGCGTAGAATTCAACACCTTCAAGTCCGCTGCGGATCATGTTGTTGACAGCGTTTAGTCCGGCTCCACCGATACCAAACACTTTAATCTTTGCGTTACGAGCTTGAAGCTCAAGTGCCGTCTTGTCCATCGCGACCACCTCAAAAGAAAAGTACTACAGGGGAAAACTCAGCTGGAAACACTATTCCCCTTTCCAAAAAAATGCAAAGACTAAGCGCCGATCTCAGCAAATATTTTTCAACGCTCAAGCTCTGTATTTCATCTCGAAACCGAGAGCACAAGTTTACTTTAGTTCACTTAAACTAACCAGTTGATTTGAAAAGGATTTGAATTTTAGCGGGAAGTGCGTACCTACTCAACGCCCGGCGCAACCAGCGGTCTAGAAATGCTCACTAAACCAGTTGCCCACTCGCTTAAGGGTCTTGGTGATACCGGACCCGGCGCCCAAGCCTTTAGAATCACTGGAACTATGAGCTCCCCACAGAATCAGCCCAACTGCGGTGGCATATTCAGGCGCACGAACGAGATCACTAAGTCCGCCGACCCCAGTAGGAGTCCCAACTCGCACCGGAAGATTGAATACCTGCTCAGCAACTTGACGAACGCCGCTGAGGTTAGCGGTGCCGCCCGTAAGGACCAAGCCGCTGGTCAAGAAATCTTCCATCCCCGCCTTCACTAAATCTTTCTGAACCAAGGAAAAGAGTTCAGTTACGCGCGGCTCGATAATTTCGGAGAGAACCAACTTCGAAAGCACTCGCGGCGTGCGCCCGCCCGTGGAAGGAACCTCCAGTGTTTCATCTTTACTTACAAGACTGACCAAAGCTGAGCCATGCTTAGCCTTAATGTCCTCAGCGGCTGCGATCGGAGTGCGCAAACCCGCAGCAATGTCGTTGGTGATATGGCTTCCGCCGACCGAAACGACCGAGGTGTGCTTGACCGCGCCACCGTGATACACGGTCAGATCCGCAGTGCCACCACCGATATCTAGAACGCAAACGCCAAGCTCCTGCTCTTCAGCAGAGATAACCGCACGCCCTGAAGCAAGCGAAGCCAACACAATGTCATTGACCGTAATGCCACAGCGATTAGCGCACTTCACGATATTTTGTGCGCTGGCGACGGCACCTGTTACGATGTGCACTTTCGCTTCAAGTCGCACGCCGGAAATCCCGAGCGGCTCGCGAATACCGTCCTGCTCATCAATGATAAATTCCTGCGGCAAAACGTGCAGCACTTCGCGATCCATCGGAATCGCGACCGCTTCCGCCGCTTCGATTACCTTTGCGATGTCTTGCTTGCTGACTTCTTTGTTCTTGATGCCGACGATTCCGTGGCTGTTGAAGCCCTTGATATGCGAACCGGAAATTGCGGCGAATACGGAATTAATCTCGCAGCCGGCCATGGTTTCGGCTTGCGTGATTGCTTTGGAGATTGAATCGACCGTCGCTTCAATATTAATGACGACGCCTTTTCGAAGGCCCTTCGATGGGCTTACACCAACGCCGATCACGTCGACGCGACCATCAGAAGCTACCTGACCAACGACCACCGTAATGTTGGTGGTTCCAATATCGAGACCGACTATGACATTGGATTTACTCGCCATGCATCCTCAATGAACTTCTGTAAAATCGCACTCACGCGAAGAAAGTACCCATTCCGCGTAAATTAGACGGGCTATAAATTAAACGTAGTTTGAGGCAAGTGCAAGCGTTTTCTCGGGAAACCCGGACGAAGGAGCTTGGATTTTCAGAATATTTTTCACTACAGGACCCCGTATCGAATATACGAGTAATGCCGTAACGATGCGCAGTGCTATGACTTAAGCTTAGCTACTGCAACCTTATCGAATACAAGATCGACGCGCGCGATTTCGGAGGTTCGCGGACCAAATTGGTTCAAAACAATCTTGAGACGCTGCGCCTCTTCCTTGACCTTATTGAGGTCACCGTCACTCACGTCAAAAATAGCTTCCAAATCCAGCCCCGCAAAACGCAGAGACGTCTCGCCGTTTCCGCGTAACCCAACCCAGGTAACCTTCAAACCCGTTTCAGGCTCAACCGTTGCGATCATGCCTTTAACGTAGTGCACACGCGCCTTCGCCGCGTCAGGAGAAATACTCTCGCTCAACAAACCGTCGATAAGAATCGGAGAATGGCCCAGCACAACGTTGGCACCCTTGGCGTCAAATTCCTTCCTTGGAATTGGGGTAATGAATCCGCCGTCAGCACCGATAAGCCAAATCGTATCGCCAAGCGCCGTGATGAAAGCCGGTTCACGCTCTTCAATTTGAATGTCGAAGCAACGCAAGGAATACCCGGCGCAACGCTTGAGAGTGGCATGCTGAACGAGCACATTGCGCTCAAGCGTAGCTTCGATCTCAGCCGAATGCATCTGCCACCAACGTATCGATTTCTCGAGCGGCAGATCCTTGATTATATCAGTACGGTTTAGGACTTTGAGCCCAGAGATATTGATCTGCTTCTCCATCAAGAGGCGCTCACCCTTGACTGCCAATTCCTCGTAGCCGCGCTTAGCCGCGTCGGGATATCGCCACAAAAGCGCGCTTACGGCTACCAAAAGTACTGCAAATGAAAGAATAACTCGCATGTTGGACAGAATGCCCGAGCACAAGCCTTCTCGAAAGAGCCTACCAGAGGCCATAAAAAAGTTTTGGAACCATTGCACAAGTCCCCAGCCCCACACACTTTTTGGGAGGCGTCTACGAAAAATAAGCAGCTCCATATCCTAAATTCATTGAGAAACAACGCCGACTTACTGAGCTACTGCCAAGTTGCGCGCTGCGGACGCCTGGGGAGGGTTCCGGAACTCCGTTAGTTTCAAGGTCTTAGAGGCACGGCTCTTGCAGATTCAGTAGCAGTTTAAGGGTGACAACAGCCTTTCCATGCAGTGGGCACGCGAAAAGAGCCTTCGACGAGGCGCCAAGAAAACGGCGCGGAGCATCGTTGCGTACTGCGCAGTCGCCGCAGCGGCTCTCCTTTGCGAGGCGGCATTCGCCGCCTCGGCACCGAAGCGTGCAATCACCATCGATAGCTCGAACTTCACGAGCTTCAGCATTCCCGCGCAGGGCTCAAAAATGGTGTGCTATGAACAAGGCGGCAAGCGCTATTTCGGAACATTGAAGGGCAGCACTACCGCGCAATTCAAGGCCAACCCCGATCCGAAGAAGTTCAAAGCCGATTTGAAAACAAAAATTTCAAATTTTGGTAAACAGATAAAAATCCTGGCGCGACAGAGCAAGGCACGAGTTTCCGCTAAGGCGAAAGCCAAAGCGAATAAGCAACTCGAGAAAATTAGAAAGCAGCGCTACGTCGCGCAACTCGACCGCTACGCGGCCCTGAAGTGCGAGAACCCGAATGCCCTCCTGAATCTGCCGAACAATCCTGCTCCAATCCAAGTAGCAACTTCGCCCTGCCCCGACCTTGATACAAACGGAATATTCGATGAAGCAGACAACACGCTCTTTCTGAATGGAATGGCAGCGGGGACTCTAGACTTCAATCGAGATGGCGTCGTCGACTACCAAGATATGCTGGCATTTTGGAAGGCAGGTTCGGATTTCGAGGCCAATCCAGCGCTTGTTTGCACGCACTGCGCAGAGGTCAGCAAACAGCGCTATGCGTCAGAATGCGAGAACGCGGAAACCTGCGGAATCATGAATGCAGATTCTGCCGAGCTAACCGAGCGGGTCGGCCCAATCGTCTTTTACCCCTTCCAGTTCAAAAGCCCGGTCGTCACGTTCTACGTAGTTTCAGACGGCAGCAAAGCTGCAAGGGTGAAGCTCTCCCCGATTTACACAACCAGCGACGCGGTCGCTACGGTCGTAGTTCTCGATCCGGACGAGAATATCATTTATTGGGATCAGTACTCAGATCCAGCCGGCAGCGCCCCCGAAACCCACAGTGGTTCAGGAATCGAGGCGCTACTCCCGGAGGCCTTTGCTCTGCCGAAAAGCGGCGTCTATCAGATCCGCATCATGAGCAATCAGAATGTGCAGGCGGATCTGTTCTTGAAACCTCAGACCAAGTACGGCTACTCGATGCAGAACGGAGGCTTCGGAAAACAGAATGCATCAACGATGCCGTCGACAATGTATGCTTGGGCTCCAGTGCATCGCGCTCGGGCTATGCGCCTCAAATTAACTACCTCGTCCAACCTTCCGCTGCCCGCCGTCTACGACCTGACCTCGGGTTCTGCGCTGGCCAGTTCCGCTTTGGTCGTTCCAAGTGATGAATCACTTGAAGGTCATATCTGGCGTTTCACCTTCCCAGACAGCAACTGGGCATTTAGCGCTTCAGGATTTCCGCTGATCTTGAGCCCGGATATCGAAGGGGCTGAGGCGATTCGAGCCTCGGTCGAACGAATCAACAGCGGGCCTCTGGCCGGCGGGCTGGTTGCGCACAAATTTCAGGTGGAACTGGCAACCCTGCTGCCCTTGATGCTGGCTCATGCCGGCAATGCCGAAGATCTCTTGAACGTTCCAAGCCCCGGCAGCATCGATGCCTGCGTAAACCCCAGCTCGAGTGACGATTACTACAAGAATTTTGATTTGCTGGGCTACTATTCAGGCGTCGTTACCGCAGCGCGCTGGGGATTGCTGAAGCAACCAGGCACGAACCTGCCCTATCAAATAGTCGATCCGACATCGCCATGGGCCGGTACGATCGGAACCCCCCTGCTTGGGAAACAGGTGTGCAGCATCAATGCTGACTGCAACAATGGCAGTAGTTGCGTTAATGCGCGCTGCGCTGAAGCCTTTGACCCGGCTAAGGATCGTTGGGACGTCCTTCGATCCAGCACGTATGGCTCCTTCAACAATCCTTCAGAGCAACGCTCCCTATATGCGGGCCCGTCGATCAGCAGCGGAGTGCCTTTATCAATGGCTTTCTGTGCGGTAACCAGTACGCCGTGCAATCCCTGGGGGCCAAGCACCACGGAAGGCCCGATCCGTTATCCCGAACTGCTCTACCGTGCTACCGCAGCTGCGGTCGCGGACATCATGGATCTCGGAGAAGATTCGATTCCGCGCGGAATCGGCTCAGACGACAACACCTATCCCGGGGTGCTCGGCTTCGCGTTCGGGAATCAGCTCATGCCGGTATTTAGAGTGGCCGCACCGCATCTCGAAGAAACGATGTCCGACCTCTATTGCGGTCAGAGCGTTGGTCGAAGGATCAAAAGAGCCTGGGCCAATGGACTGCGCCTGGTGGCAGACCGGGCCTTCAACGAATACATCGTATCGGCCGCAAACCAATCGAGCCACTTCCTCACCGGCTATCAGGAGTTCGCCATGGGCGCGAGCAACTTGCCTTTCCAAGATTTCTACCGACAACAGGCGCGCAGTTTTGCGAAGCGTTTCTTCGATAGCGCCTCGCCCGCCGGATACTTTCAAGAGTCCGCCGGGCCAGACGCAAGTTACAACGGCATGACGCATTGGCATTTGGCGACGTACTACGGTCTCACCAAACTAGATTCGCTTGGCGCTGATGCGGGCGCTTATGATGCGATTGAGTCCAGCTATCAGTTCTTTAATCATACCGCCGCTCCCGAGCGCGACGGACGCTCGATGGGTGCCTGCGGCTTCGGACATCGTATCGGTGGTGGTTCTCATATTGAGCAATGGGGCGGTGCGAAAGGCATCGCCGAAGATGTACCAGCGGTGAGCCGCTGGTCAGATGAGATCACCGTCTCCCCCAGCGCTCAACACACCGCCCTGATCAGCTCGGCGAACTCCCTCAGCGCTTATGCGCCTAGCGCACATCTGTATTCCTTGGGATCCACTCCGGCAACTTACTTGTTCTTGGATAGCGCGCAGCGCTCGAGTTCTGCGGTAATGCCGGCCAATGAGTCAGGATCCTATATTCGCAACCTTGGAGATGAATTGATCGCGGTCAAAAAGCCCGCTTACTTCACTTCGATCTATGTCGGCAAGCCGGCACCCGGCACCGGTTATTTACCGAAAATCGAAGAGCTTCGCACTGCGTTAAGCTTCGAAGACCACGATCCGGCGCTCGGAGAATCCATTGACCTTTACCGCGTAACGCCATTCCTCGGCGGCGGAATGTCGCTCTTCTGGAATCCAAGTTACGGCAACTCGATCATGACCGCCAACTGGTCGCCCCTGACGCATCATGGCCTAGTCGCAGTCACCTCAGCAGCTAAGCGCTACTGGGAGAATTACTTCAGCACGACGTTCACCCTCAATAGTGGCGCAAATGAGCTGACCGTGAACGGCACCGTGGACGGCAGTAATTTAGCCTATCAGCGTCGCTACACCTTCTTTGATGATCACGTGCAGGTGTACCTGAAGCTGACCGCCACCGGATCGGTTTCCCTTTCGAGTCTTTTCGAAAATATTCCGCTGGCTACCTGTAGCCGCGCGAACTGCAACACGGCGGACCTAAAGAATCGCAAAAGTTTTGGAGCAAAGATTACAGACAATGCCGGAACTCCCATCTCAGGCAGCCAATCGCTCAATAGCTTCGCTGTCTATGACGATGATTTTAATGGCATGCAGGTCAACTTGGATTCAACCCGTACGATTCAGGCGTTCCAACATGGACTGCGCCTGATTCAATATTCCGACGAAGAGCAAATTGGGCGCGTACAAATCAGTTTACCGAGCAGCTTCTCTCTGGGGCAGACGCATGAGCTAACGTATGAAATTTGGCCGCAATAGGCGGCGCTAGCTTCCGGCGCGCTCTGCCTCGCTCTCCCACTGCACCACTTCTGGTATCAGCTCTGTAGCACAAACCTCGAGCGCCTTGCGTTGGCATTGGCGAATAAGTTCTCGCACATCAGCAGCGCTGGCCTGGCGTTTATCGTTGATAATCCAGTTGGCGTGCAGCAAGGAAACGCGTGCCCCACCGACGGCCACGCCCTTCATTCCCGCTCGCTCCAGCACTGCACCGGCACTGATTTCGGATGAGGGATTACGAAACACGGACCCGGCAGATGGCGCGGAAAGCGGCTGTCGCCGTTTTCGTTCCGCTAAATGCTCCTGACGCAACCGAACGATAGCAGCACGATCGCCCGGTGCAACCTTGATTTCAGCGCTCACCACGAGCGAACCAGAAGGCAGCCGCGAATGTCGATAGGAAAACTCGAGTTCACGCGCCGGGATCACCTCCAGGGCGCCATCGGGATGGGCCACGCGGACCGATTGAATAACCGAGCCGATCTCGCCTCCGTGCGCCCCGGCATTCATGCGAACCGCCCCGCCGAACGATGCAGGAATGCCTCCCGCAAACTCCAGCCCAGAAAATCCAGCCTCGGAGATTTCACGTGAAAGACTCATCAAGGACATGGCCGCACCGACTTCGAAGCGTGAGTCTTGTGTAGCTGTTCGATAGCGGAAGTAACGCCCCAAGCGCAGCGTAAAGCCAGCAACGCCCTGATCGGAAATAAGTAAGTTGCTGCCCGCTCCGAGGACCTGAAACTGCTCTCGATGTCGGAACAATGCCCGCAATGTCGCACTCAGCGCCGCCTCAGAATTTGGCTCCAGCAAAACCTCCAACGGTCCGCCAATCGCAAAGGTAGTACACTGCGCGCCAGGAACGGCTGTTTTAATCGAAAGTTCGGGAACAAGGGCTAATTCAGCGAGGATTTCGGCACGCGCTGTATTGGAAGTTGCACTAGAAGCGCCGCCTGTCTGCCCGCTCATGCCGCCACTTTCTTGGAAAATTCAGCAATCAATCGCTCCGGCAGCGTTCCAACTGACCCGGCACCGAGGCACAGGACAACATCCCCTGCGCTGGCCTGAGCAACCAAAATCGGCAGCGTCTCTTCGAGCTGCGCAACATACTGCTTCGACGGATGTCGAATCGCTGCACACAGCGCTTCTGAATGGATGCCAACTATCGGCTCTTCAGAGGCTGCGTAAATATCTGTCAGTAAAAGATTGTCACAGTCCTTGAAGGCAGGAATGAAATCGTTAAAGCAATCCCTCGTCCGCGTGTAGCGATGCGGTTGGAATATAACGTGCAGGCGATTTAAATCAGCGCCGAATCCACTCTTCACCGCAGCCAAGGTAGCAGCTACTTCGGTGGGATGATGCCCGTAGTCATTCATGACGGTGATGCCGCGAACTTCCCCCACTATTTCCAAGCGGCGCTTGACGCCCGAAAAGGACGCTAAGGCCTCCTCGATTACGCGAGGCGACAAACCAAACTCAAGCCCAACCGCGACTGCAGCCAAGGAATTAAGTGCAATATGTGAACCCAGCATAGGCAAGTCGACGTGCAACAGATATTCGCCGTCCCGATACACGTCGAATGAGGTCAGAAACTTTTTATAGTGGAGATTCCGCGCTTGAATCTGGGCATCCGCCGAGACACCGTAGGTCACCTTGCGGCCGCTATAGCGACTGGCGAGCACGCGAACTTTAGGATCATCGAGGCACAAAATCGCCAACCCATAAAATGGAACTGAGGCAACGAACTGCTCGAAGGAGTTCTCCAGATCTTCCTGCGAGCTGTATGCGTTAAGGTGTTCGGAGTCGATATTCGTGACAACCGCGATGGTTGGCTTCAATAGCAAAAAGCTTCGATCGCTCTCGTCGCTTTCAGCGACAAGGAAATCCCCTTTCCCGAGTTTTCCGCCGGAACCCGTCGCTTTAACCTGGCCTCCGATAATGATGGTAGGATCGAGGCCTCCGTGCTCCATCACCGCTGCCGTCATACTAGTGGTGGTAGTCTTGCCGTGCGAACCGGCCACGGCCACCCCGTACTTAAGTCGCATAAGTTCTGCCAAGACCGCGGCTCGCGGGATTACCGGTAATCCACGGCGTTTTGCCTCCAGCAGTTCAGGATTGTCGCGCGCGACGGCGGAAGAATACACCAGCAAGGAGATGCCTTCAGGAACGTTTTCCGCCGAATGTCCGGGAAGAATGCTGGCGCCCAGCTTCTGCAAGCGCTCACAGGTTGGGGAAATTTTCACATCAGAACCTGAAACGCGGAATCCGAGATTAAGCAGGATCTCGGCAATACCGGACATGCCAGAGCCGCCAATGCCTGTGAAATGAAAATGTAGTTTTGGGTTGTACATACGCGCCTTTAATCGGCTCGAACTATAGCAGATTGCCGCGGCCGTAACCAAGCCGCCGCTTTCGGCTAAGCATTGCAGGCTCGCGGCATTTATGAGATTGAAATCACGGTACTTATGACTCAAGCCGCGCACCTTCGTTATCAGCACAAGCCCTTTGTCGGCTCCAGCCATACCTGGGCTATGGCGCGCTGCGCCGAACTCCCCAACTCGACGCGTGTCCTTGATATAGGCTGCGGAAGCGCCGCCATCGGACGTGCCCTACAGGCACGCGGCATGCAGGATCTCTTCGCTATCGAAATTGATGCGCAAGCTCGCGCGAATGCCGCTGGGGTATACAAGAGCATCGGGACAAGCTTGGACGAGTTCCAAGGACAACAGTTCGACCTTATTTTGATTCTTGATGTGCTCGAACATTTGACCGACCCATACGCCTTCCTTGGAAGGGCCTGCGAATTGCTGGCGCCTCAGGGACGCCTCCTTATATCCGTCCCGAATATCGCGCACTGGAGCACTCGCTTCCTGCTGCTGGCCGGTAGATTCGATTACACCGAACGGGGCATTCTGGATCGCACGCACTTCCAATTCTTCACCAGACGCCGTGTCCGTGAAATGATAGCCAGCCAGCCGTCTCTCAACCTGCTTAGACTCGATGCCAGCATTTCTCCCGCCGAGTTTGCGCTACCGCGCTGGGTTTGGGACAACCCCCTGTTCCGCGCCTGTTCTCGTCTTCGATCTGCTCTTGCCCAATGGTTCCCCGGAATCGGTGCTTTCCAGCATTTAGTGGAAGCGCGCAAGTCATGAGCCTCAAGCTAATTTCGTGGAACGTAAATGGATTTCGCTCCGCTCTCACCAAGGGTCTGCGAGAATTCGTTGCGGCTGAAAAACCGCACCTCTTATGCCTGCAAGAGACCAAGTCAGACGAGAGCGTCTTCGCCGATGAACGCTTCCAGATTCCCGGATACAGCGTGCACGTCTCTTGTGCTCAAAAGAAAGGATACTCGGGTGTCGCTACCTGGGTGCGTGACGGTATCACCCCCCGCAGCATCGAATGCGGAATCGGCGTCAAATCCTTCGATCAGGAAGGACGCTTCGTGATCCTACGCTTTAAAGACTTCGATCTCTTTAATACCTATTACCCTTCCGGAACGACGGGCGAAGTACGCCAGGCTTTCAAGTATAAGTTTCTTGACGCGCTCTATGAGTACCTGAAAGGGCTTTCTCCGCAGAAACGGGCGCGTATCGTAATGTGTGGTGATTTCAATATTTGCCACCGCGAAGTTGACATTCACCACCCTGACACGGCTACCAAACTCGAACTATCGGGATTCCTGCCTGCCGAACGAATGTGGATGGATAAGTTTGAAGAACTGGGATTTATCGACACCTTCCGCAGTGTGCACGGCCCCGACACTAAGGCCTACACCTGGTGGTCATTCCGCGCTGGGGCACGCGGCAAAAACCTGGGGTGGAGAATTGACTACATTTGGGCTGGCAAAGGCCTGAGGTCCAGCATTCAGCATGCGCATGTATATTCCTCTACCGCTGGGTCCGACCACTGTCCGATTAGTGTGGAATTAAACCTGCAAGCTTAGAACCCCTACTTGCCTCCGCCTAGGTAACTCTCAAGCAAGCGCATAGCAACAGTCAGCGCGACACTGACAATAACCATCGAGGTAATTGGTATGAAAATCGAGCTGCGGTCGTTCTGAATGCGAATATCACCCGGAAGCTTACCAAACCAGGAAATCGCCCCCGGACAAAAGTTGACGACCATCCCCGCCAAGATAAGCACCAGTCCGGCGTAATATAGCCATTTCCCGAATTCCATAAGGAGCAGTATAAGGACGGCGAGCAGTATGCGCAAAGAGAATTGCGAGGGCTCCGTGCAGCCTCGATCTGGCCATCGCGAACAAAGTCCCCTATAACAATAGCATCGCTCAAAGAAGAGAAAGGCCCCATGTTTGGCGTAAGTTTACCGGAGCTCATCATTGTATTTGTCGTGGCGCTGATCGTGCTCGGTCCCGAAAAGCTGCCCGAAATTGCACGCATGTTCGGCAAACTCACAGGTGAGTTTCGAAAGCATTCTAACGAACTTCGTCGCGAGTTTTACAACTCAGTCTACACGCCCTCGAACGAACTGCGAAATCGTATTAACACTGAAGTTCAACAACTTCGCAGCGTTCCAAATATTCCAGCCGAGACGGCAGCGACGAAAAACCCTGCGGAATCTCCTACGCCCGCAGCAGCCGCAACTGAATCAAATCCTCAATTAACAGAACCCGGACATGTGGAAGAAAAAAAGTCTTAAAAATCCGGGCGGCGAGATGGAACTCATGGAGCACCTGCAGGAGCTGCGCGGGTGCATCGTTCGGATCTTCATCGCGGTCTGCATTGGCGCCACAATTTCCTACGAGTATTCTACGGAGATTTTTGACATCCTGTCGCGCCCCTACTTCGCTGCCTTTAGTAATGCATCTCTTATCGGCACCGGTCCCGCGGAAGCGTTGATACTCAAACTGAAAGTCGCCTTCTTCTGTGGGATTATCCTGAGCGGGCCATATATCTTCTATCAGTTGTGGCTCTTTATCGCGCCTGGACTGTATGAAAATGAGAAGCGCATGGCCGTTCCGTTTGTTGCTTCAACCAGTGTGCTTTTCCTTATCGGAGCGTGGTTCTGTTACCACTATATTATTCCGGTCGCCTTCAGCTTCTTCCACGATCAGTATGTTTCGATTGGGCTAACGCCTACTATCAAAGTGAGCGAACACCTTTCGATGATGCTGCAGAGCATGGTCGGCTTCGGAGCCGTTTTCGAGATGCCAGTGCTCGCCTACTTCCTCGCCCGCTTGGGCGTGGTGAATCACCGTATGATGCTAAGCGGCGCTCGCTACGCGGTTGTCATTATCTTCATCGTTTCGGCCGTGCTGACCCCGCCGGATGTACTCTCACAGATGTTGATGGCGGGACCTTTGTGCGTCTTATACGGACTAAGCATCTTGATCGTAAAGTACACCACCCCTGCCACACCTACGCCGCCCGCGATTGGCACCACTCAGTAATGTAGGGTTGGGAATCGGGCGCGGCAAATTGACGTCTGCTGACGGCGTTTGGAGCCAGCTATAGCAGCACCCGTTGAATGACCCGACGCATGGGTGACCTTTTAAGCAAGTACAGGGGCCAAGTCCCTCCGAGTTTTTCGTAGCTCACAATATTTTTCGTTTAAAACCCCAGCAGATAGCCATTAGGGAGAACTGCGTTCTATTGACACAAATGCGGTTATGCCTCATCCTTAATTTGATAGTCAGGCTGTCAGAACTCACGCCATCCCTCCCCGTAATACTTAGCTTCCCGATTGGCGGATTCTGGTACCAACTATCGAGATACGGGGCACTCATCTCACACGGGATGAGTGCCATTTTTTTTAGTAATTCTCGCGCCTTTCCCGACTGTCCCTACCTGGTCTATTCTCTCTCGAATGACACTACCGATAAAAAGAACGATTGCACTTAAGGATATCTGCGCCCACGTAAGCGGTCGACTGCAAGGTGATCCCGAAATCGGGATTACCGGCGTTTGTGCACTTGATGAGCAGATAGCTGGCTGCCTCTGCTTTGCCAAAAACTCTGCCGATCTGAGCCAGGACAAGCCCGGCAATCGAGCAGCAGCCTTCCTGGTTCCGGAAGACTTCGAACTGCCCCACGACAAGAATCCCCCAAACCTCATTTTCGTGAAGGACCCGTTCGCTGCGCTTGTCACCGTCATTCCCTTTTTCTGTGAACCGATTCGTCCGGCACAAGGAATAAGCCCTAAGGCAGACATCGATCCAAGCGCAATCATCGGCAAAAACGTTTCGATTGGATCCTTCGCCGTAATTAGCGCTCGCGTGCAGATTGGAGAGAACTGCGTCATCCACCCCAATGTCACTATTTATCCGGATGTTAAAATCGGGGCGAATACCACCGTGCACTCAGGGGCAGTTATTCGTGAAACCTGCAGCATCGGAAGCAATTCTGTCATTCACGGTG
>JAFLCA010000001.1 GCA_017302875.1 Deltaproteobacteria bacterium | reverse complement strand
CTCTGCTTCGCACGGAGCTCATGAGCCTGAACCTAATTAGTTTGAGAGGTTCTAAGGTATGCTAATTTGGGAAAATACTCAATTTCCCCTAAATTTCAGGCGTTTCTACCCATTCCTGAATGCCACCACGATGCTCGGTCAAACGCAGCTAATCATGAGTTGGCTTGGCAGGCGCTTTATGATCCCGGAGGAAAATTCTCGGCCTAAGAATGCGTGAGGGCCGTTTGGTAACTGGAATCACGGTACATCTGTACCGCCGTACGGGGATCTCCGTCGAAGACGAGATGGCCACGGGACAGCAGGCCGATGCGGGAGGCAGTACGCGCAATCATATCCAGGTCATGCGATACAATCACAATAGTCTTACCCTCACGCAAAAGACGATGAAACACTTCCATGCATTTCACTTGGAAGCGCTCGTCGCCAACTGCGAGGATCTCATCCACGAGCAAAATATCCGGATCAATCTCAATCGCCACGCTAAAACCCAAGCGGGCAGCCATACCGGAGGAGTAGTATTTAATGGGCGTCGTGGCGAACTCACGCAACTCGGCAAACTCGATTATCGATTCAACGCGCGATTTTATCTGCGCACGCGAACGCTTATGCAAAGAGCCGTTCAGATAAATATTCTCGATCGCATTGAGTTCAGGATCGAACCCCACACCCAGCTCAATCAGAGAGGCGACAGTACCCTTCACCGTCACGGTTCCACCGGTTGGCTTTAACACCTGCGCCAACACTTTTAACATCGTACTTTTTCCACTGCCGTTGCTGCCGATTAGTCCGTACACAGCGCCCTTCGGTATAGTCAGGGAGACGTTTGAAAGCGCTTCCATTGTCATGGAGCCCGCAAACTTTCCAGTTCTCATGAGACGAATCACGGACTCCTTCAGCGAAGAAGGTCTCTCCTTATAGGAACGATAGGCAACGGTGACATTCTGGACTGAAATGATCGACTGTGGCTCGGCGGCGCTCTGCGTGGAACTAGGGGCTTGAGGTTGAGGCTGCATGCGCGCTCTGTCTTAAATAAAGTAAAGAAAACGATCTTCAAAGCGGCGGAAGAACGCCAACCCTGCGGCGAAGATCATAAACGACAGAACGAAATTTATGGCAAACGTCTCCGGATTCGGAAGCACACCATCATAGAAAATATTGCGAAGAAATTCGATCTGATTGAAGAGCGGATTAAGGACTAGAAAATGAACGAGATTCGGGGGCAACATGTCGCGCGCGTAAAGAACCGGCGTAAGAAAATACAGCATGCTAAGCCCGACTTCGCTCAGGTGCAGCGTGTCGTCGAAAAACACATTACAAGCTGCCAAAACAAAGGAAACTCCGAGCGTTACGAAAATAAGCGGCAGCACCACGATTGGATACGCCAGTACCGTTAGAGGGATGGAGCGCCCAAACAGTAAACAGAGCACGAGCAGCGGCACGAGAGCGAAAACGTAGTTAGCCCAGTTCGAAAAGGTAATGGAAAGTACAAAAATATACTTTGGAACTGGAATCTGCCCAAAGAGCCGCGCATTCGATCGAATGCTGTGCAACGACATCAGCGCCGTACTATTGAAGAAGTTCCACGGCAAGAGTCCCGCGAAGAGAAAGATTGCATAGTCGTGAATGGGAACTCGCATCATGTGCGAGAACACGATCGACAGCACCCCCATCATCGCGAGGGGATGGAACATCGTCCAAAGATATCCGAGGATCGAGCGCTTGTACTTGTTGCGCAAGTCGCGCATTACCGACTGAAGCAGGTATTCGCGGTAATTATAGAGCTCCCCGAAGAAGTCCGATATGAGTCCGCTGCGAAGAGCGACATCGTTCATGAAAGTGTACCAGTGACTTTTTTTACAGGAAAAGTATAGGAGATGCGCTGCGATAAGTCCATGTATGAGCTGCGTACCAGACAAATCTCAAGAATTCGAAGTCCTATCCGAAGCTCGGGGAAAGCAGGCGCGTACAAGCGCTCCAATATACCGAGAGCCGGGAATGCACTGAATTTTCTGCAGCAGCTTAAGGAGCGGAGACTCTAAAAGCTGATGATAGTTGGCGACATAGGAGTCAAGCTTGAGCTGCCGAGCATCGAGAACGCTTCGCAAATGCGACTCCATTTGCCGCAGTCCCTCGATGTCATCTTGAAATCGTATGGTTTGCGCGCGCCACAATTGAAATGCCTTAGCTAGCTCCGTGATGCGAGTTGCGCTTGCTGGCGGCTCCTCCTGCACGGCACGCAGGGCCTGCTCAAATTCAGTTGCGACCGCTTCCCAGCTCGGCCACGCCTGTGCGGTCTTCAACGCCGCAGCCTTAAGTCCAGCAAGCGTTAGAGGATCGGCATGCAGCTTATTGATAGCGGCAAGAACGCCTGCCTCATCACCCTGCGCGACAACAATGGCGTTCTCGCCATGTCGAATGTATTCATCGCTTCCGCTCACGTCGTACACAATCGCTGTTCCACCGCAATGAAACATCTCAAGCGGGGGCCCAAACATCCCCTCCACCGAGCTAAGCTTTACGAGGACGTCACATGAGCGATAAATCGCCGCCGTCTCTGTAACGGGAACGCAAGAGAAAACTCGAGAAGCATTTGGCACACTCGTCGTGTTCGGAGTAGAGGTGAGTAGCCACACCTCATCGGCAGCAGACTCTGCGCAGATCTCCAATGTTCGCAGTACATTTTTAAAAGGGAGGTCGAGAGGGCCTTCAACCAGCACGCGCAACTTGCCCGGTGATTTCCGCTCGATAGCTGGACCGGATGCCGTATAGATATCTTTTCGGATTCCGTTTCGAGCAAGAAACACGCTGCGGCCGAAGTCATTGCGCAGAAGCTCTTGTATCCAACGGGCTTCGGTGATTACCGGCAGATTTAACGCGTAGGTCGCCTCCACAAAATGCTTCTGCAATTCCTGGCTCGCAGGATAGAAGCGAGATTCGATCGACTGAACGAAGGAGGCATATCGCGCGGCTCGCACTTTCGGCAAAAGCAGCACCGTTTCCCACCACGTCGAAAGGGCAATGTCGTACTGAGTGTCAGAGCTCTCATCGAGGGTTCGAAAACTCAGCCTTTGCGCAAGATCGTGCCACTTGAAATCTTGCGGGCTTACTTTGCGCTCTGTAAGAAGATCGACCGCGTGTCCACGCGCTGCAAGACCGGCTGCATGCTGTAACACAACATACAGCCCCCCGCTAAGGGCTGGAGAACCGATAATAAAAGCTATCTTCAACGCGGCTCCCTTAGTACTTGAAATCGGCAGGAAAATGAGGACTGCATCGCTGTCTTGGTAGGAAAAGACTCCCTCAATTCCATTCTGATTTCAAGGGAGTCCTCAGCGCAGGTGTACGTAAAACCGTCAGGAACCGCGGCGATACATCGACACTTGCGCCTGTGGGCCGAAGAGCGACTCATGGAACTCCGAATCCGCACGAATCCGCTCAACTATCGGCGCACTAACCCGATTGAACGCGTCCTCAGTACGAGGGCGCGCGGTCGTAAGAAAAATGAACGCTGAAACGTTCAAATCTGCCGCTCTCTTCCAAGCGCGTTCGACATCGCTCTCTGCATACCCAAGAGAGGTGTACAGACATTGATAGGGAAGCGCTTGTTCGACTTTTCGTTGATAGAAATAAAAGGAAGCCGAGTTCGCATTAAACGCCGGAAGCTCAAGTCCGATAATATTGTAGCGATTCATACGATCACTCGTGCAGGTGTGCTCAATGACCTCGTGCAAAAGCGCTCGTTCAGAGGGATTTCGTGTTAGCGGCAGTAACCAAGGGGAGTTACTCAATCGCTGCGGCGCGCCCATTCCCAGCGCTTCCATATTAACCAAAAGAGACTCGGTGAGCAGCAGCACCAAGCAGATGCATGCGATAGCGCGACTATAGAATCGCAGCACGTAAAATGTAATGAAACAAAAGTAGGGGAGAAGCGGTAGCAAATAACGCGTCTCGCGATTTATCTGCAAGGAAAACACACCAAGCACTATTCCAATCTGAACGAGGCAGGCAATCAAGCAAGTATCAGCACGATTCCAGGGTTGTCGCGAGCGAAGCCTCAAAATCAATCCAGCTCCAACGCCCACAAACCAAATGACAGCGCACGGCACTGTCAGAAAGAATGCGTAGACTGTCTGAAGCGACCAAAACTTCAGTGTTTCAATGAACGCTGCGCGCTGCCCGTACAACTCAGCCACGGTACCTGACGAAGTACTCGCTAAAAAAGCGGTCAGCGTCGTCCAGTTGAGAACATACCAAGCGGCAGTTAATGACCCCCCTACCACGGAGGAAAACACGAGCAGAACCAATGAAAACGCGCGGGGCTTGTCCTGGGATTTCTCTGCAAAACACTGCCAAAGGATCAGAAGCGATAGGGGCAGTGTGTATAAAGGAGTCGAGACCTTGACTGCTACTCCGAAAACGTTCGCGAGAAGAAGATGTAAAAACTTTTCGCTTCGAGCTCTAGGGCTCCAATAATTCTCCAATAACCACATCACCGCTAAAACTTGCAAAGGCTCAACAAAGAACTGATGCGTTAAGCCCACCAAGAGCGGTCCGGAAGAAAAAAAGCATAGTGCGCAACAGATGGGCAGAACACGTCCGGAAGCACTGCGACGAAGCGCTCTCCATAAAAGCCATGATGAAATTGAAAGACTCAGGACAATCAACGTCAGCAGGGCAGCTTCAAACGAGCCAAGCACATGACGCAAGGGAACGAAGAACTGCCCAAGCCAAGGCAAGGCCGGTGCTTTGATGCCCAAGACATGCAGCATCGAAGACACCCAAGCAGTCGGTTCATGGGTCAGTTCGAAGTATAGGCGTAACGAGGTCTCCCCGTACCAGGCCGGGTCCCACGGCCACACGGAATGATCCAAAAGCACCCAAGGTACAGCGGGAAGCAAGACCACCAGCAAACCCAACACGAGCGCCGCATATAACGACGAAGGTGCCTCAGGCAGAGCAGACGGATTTCGATTCAAGGGAACGATGCCTCGTGATAGGTGCGAGTGTGATTACAATCCGAAAAATTCGATATACTTCTTGCGCACAATGGAGCAATCAAGATTCTGTACAGCAAACTCGCGCGCCTGTTCGCCCAACTTCCTTCTCAGTTCCGGTTGAAGCGCTAACTCGCGAATGCGCTCAGCAAATGCAAGGATTTCTTCCGGTTTGCAAAGGAATCCCGTTTCACCATCCTCTACCAAACTGGGAATTCCGCCGACCGCGCTTGCGACTACCGGCACTCCCAAGGCGAGCGCTTCAAGAACAATATTCGGCCTCCCATCTACCCGCGATGGAACTACGAGAATATCCGTAGCAGACAGATACTGGCGGGCATCGATGTGGCCGGGCATGCAGACTCGCGACTCAAGATTGTAGCGCTCAATGAGACTACGCATCTCCGCGTCCAGTAAACCCGGGCCGGCGAGAACGAAGTGCAAATCTGGTAGTCCCTTGAGCGCCTCCGCTATAGCCAAAAAGAGATCCGGGCCCTTCTCGTTCGACAGTCTGCCAATAAAGGAGACGATAACCTTATCCGAAGGAAGCTCAACGGGACGTGCAATATCATGCGCGCGAGGCGAGAACTCCCCGTGCACGTCAACACCATTGGGGATCAACGCAATTCGATCTCTATGCTCGCCCTTATGCTGTAAGGCGGCATACACCACCTCATTCTCCGCTACCGTAAAATCAATCCACTGTGCACAGCGACGATTATTCTCAAAGTGAATTTCGGTATTGAACTGTTGATCCAATACTTTCAACTGCGGGAACTGCGCTTCGAGTTCGGGCAGGAGATCATAGAAGAACTGGCTCCCCCCGAGCAAAAGGTGGGAAACGTTGCGCGTGCGCAGGAGGTAGAACACAAAATCCTTCCACGCCTCTTGATCCTGCAAAAATCTGGGAAGATGAAACACATCGGGAGTAACACGCTGAAACTGAGCTGAGGTATCATGTTGGCGAGGATCGATGGGAACCGTCGTCACTACGGAAACCGCGGCGCCAGCATCCTTAAGGAACTGACATATTTCTAGGAAGCGCTTATCTGCGCCTCCTACTACGGTAAAGGGTAATGCTACCAGGACACTCGCTGCGCCACTCAAAGGCTGAATGTTCCGCAGTAAATTTACATGCGCGTTCTCTACCACAAATGTCGCGCCCCGCAGCTGCCGCGAGCGTTGAAACGCTTCCTCCGTCAAACAGTCTCGGTTGAATTCTTTAATACGCTCCCGCTGTACATCAAGCGGAGGAATAGTCTTATCACCGCTCATGTTGGAGGCATGTTGGCGATATAGCATGAGTGGCTCTTGAATATTTCGCACGCGTGCACCATGTGCCAGCGCGCGAATCCAAAAATCCCAATCCTCATGCACATGCTCGGAGCCGCGCCCATAGTCATGAAATCCACCTGCCTTCTCCCAGATAGCTTTCGAGAACAGCGCGACGACTGAAATTGCATTGGCGTGAAGAACCTCTTCAAGACAGGGGGCCGGCGGAAGGATCCAGCTGCCGTCTTTAGCACCAAATTGCGTAAGAGAGGGGGCAGCAATATCGCAATTAAGGGTCTCAAGTGTGTACACTGCTTTTTCCAGATACGTGGGCAGCACCATATCATCCGGATCGAGGCTACACACGTACTTGCCGCGCGCACGAGCAATGCCGTAATTCCGATTATCCCCAAGTTGATGCCTTTCAGCGCGCCGATGAATGGTGACTTTCGGATGCCGTATTGAATTAAGAACTGCGAGCGTCTCCGGATCGTCCGAGCAATCGACGATCAAGATCTCGAAGTCCTGAAATGTCTGCGCATACAACGAATCGAGCGCCTGCTGCATATAGCGTCCGTAATTGTAGCTCGGCATTATCACGCTCACGAGTGGCTGACCGACTGGCCATGCAACCTGCCTTACGGATATCGGCTGCGCAACCACCGGCGCTTCTACCTCTGAAACGGACACCGCTGCCGTGTTGAGCCTTTTCTTTGGCAATTTAGAAGTAGCCCACGAGGCCGCCAGCGCAAGCAGTTGCTTACTCTTTTTGGCGAGGCTGTCTTGACTGGCCAGCACATCGTGCAATTTCCACCAGCGCAGGTGATGAATACGGTCGGTATAATCGTAGAGCGCACGAACCTTTTCCTCGAGGTAGGCCACATTCCCCTGCAAGAGCAAGATCTCTTGAGCGGACGCTGCGGCTTTGGAATTCTGCTGGGCTAGTGTCTCTGCAATCTTGGTTCGCAAACGCTGAAGTTGAATAGCGGCAGGGTGCTGCGCTTTGGGAGTGGATTGTATCTCGCGAGGCTCTTCGGTCCGAACGATGCGCGCCTCGACGCGCTCAGCCAATACACGACGAATTTCAGAAAGCCCCGCCAAGGAACTGCTTCCTGCTTCAGCTTCGACTGCAAGCGCTCGCAAACGACCGAAATTTGCTTCTGCCTTAAGCACCTCCTCTTCGAGGTAGGCGATACGTTTAAGGAAGTACTGCTTCCCGTCGCTAAGCTGCGCGCTTACTTGCGCCGATTTCCCATACTCCTCGGCAAGATGCCCGAGATAACGTGTTTGTATATTGCTCGTTGCTGCCTGCCCGAGACGAGACCCCATTTCCTCTACGAGCGAAAAGTTACGCAAATAGCGTGACTGCACGATCACTACATCGGCTATCTGCTCGTCAGTAAAACTGCGCCAAAAATGATCGGGCAATTGCTCACCTTGCAGCGCCCGTTCCACCATTTTCAATTTCGGCCACGCCGATGGATCCTTTGTAGCGAAGCCCAAAAAGGTTGAACCATACCCTGGGAAGTGTACCACCTGACCAAAGCATTCAGTTCCAAAGTGTTTTTTAAAGGCGTTCCGTAGAGAGGTGGGGGTAAAATAATAAATATGCTCGAGTGACGTGCTTAACCAATGAGCATCACGAGCAGCATCATCGGTGAGGCAGGGCACCTCGAAAAACACCATTCCATCGCTCTTCAGAGCCCGCCGAATCCGCGTAAGCGTAGCTGAAATATCCGGGATATGTTCAAGAACAGCCCAAGCAGTCAACACATCAAAGGTATCTTCGGGAACGGAAGCACTTAGAAAGTCACCACTTTGAACGTCATACCCCTTCTTCCGACACAGCGTCGCAAAGGCAGGATTAAATTCAACGCCACTGAGATTGGAAAAATGGGCCTGAGCAGCGAGATCCAAGAAGAGTCCGTTACTGCATCCTAAATCGAAAAGCGCCCCGCCATTCTTGAACAGACGCACCAAAGCGATCGACCACAAAAAATAGGTTACGTCGAGCTTCTCGTAGTCTTGGTATCCAATCGTGGGTTCGGCTTCAGTCGGCTTCTTATAGTAGCTGTTATCATACCAGCGTGTCAGATCGACCGGGTACTTCTCCACAAAGCGTAGATCGCAGTCAGCGCAAGCAAGAATTGCGATCCGATCATCTCGTACGGCCTGGGGCCTCAGATTCTTTGAGGCGCACAGTGGGCAGGCGTCAAGTACGTGATACTGAGCTGTCGAATGGGAGTGGCGCGCGGCAGTTTCCATCGGAACCTTCTGGTCGGAGCACTAGAAATAGCAGGATACCGAGGTTGCTGTCCAATCATACGGGGACGATAGAAGTGTGAAAATTGCATATGGTAGCTGCGGGAGGTGCAATCAGAGTTAACCTGCGCGCAAATGCGCGCAGGTTAAGCGATTAATACCACGCGCCCCCTATCAAGAACCGGAGAAGCTGACTCGGGTCGGCCGAGATTGAATGTTACCCAGCGAATCACGCGCCCTCACGATGAGCTTGCCGCTGCCGGCGCGCTTGATTCGGAAGGAAAATCGCCAAGACTCGTCACCCAACGCCCGAGCATCCAAAATGCGCACTCGGTTCGCCGCAACACAAGAACGCGACGAGCCTGCATCTCCAACGCAGTCTTTCGCCTGGAAGGTCATCACCGCTTCCACGCCGGCGACCTCACTTCGATCGTCACTGGCCCGCACATCAACCTGACATTTGCGCTTCTTACAAAATGCGCGTTGTTTCGTAGAACGTGGTCCCGTCACATCCAAGGGACTAATCGTTGGCTCGGGCTGGGGGCCGTCATCATATACGGGACCAACAAAATCACTAGCACCGTTGGCAACTCCGCTTACATTGGTCGCAGTTACAAGACAGTACAGATATTGATCTACATCATCCGACGATAAAACATAGCTCGCCGAATGCGCGCCCGTAATCGGTAAATCAGACTCCAAGCCTGAGCGAAACCACTGATAGGTAAATACTAGGTTGTCTCCACTCCATTGCCCCGGAAGGCAGGTGAGAGTAGTACCGACAGTCGGGGCATCGTAAGGAGCAAGCCCCGGAAAGGCACGAACGATCGGAGGCGCAGGCGGAAAGGAGTAAACCCAATTAGCATAAGCAGCGGCGCGGGTGTAAACCCCGTACGTCACGCTACTCGCGCAGCCAAAACCCCAACTGGTGATACCCGCCAATTTCCAGCCAGAAGCACTCGGAACCATAAGGGGACTGCCTGAATCTCCGTAGCAAGAATCCACTCCATCAATCGTTCCTGCGCTTGAAAGCGTGCCGGCACAAAGATGCGCAGAAGGATCAAAGAAGAGTCCGAGGGTATCGTGGCAGGTCAGGTCAGACTGAATTGGGACGATCGCCTCTTGGAGCAAGTCAGGAATAATGGGGAGGTTCGCATTGGTCTGCCCCCAACCGATAATGGTCGCTAGGGTCCCGGCCTCCCAAAGCGCTTCTTCTCCCGGCAACACGAGCTCAACAGGCATCTGAGGGACAGGCGAAACTAGTTTCAGAAGCGCGATATCATTGCGAAGTAGAGAGCCATTAAAGCTTGGGTGCACCACTATACTCTTAACCGCACGGCGAGCTCCGCTTACTGAGCTCAACAGAGTGCGCCCCACTACCACCTCAACCTCTTCAGGGAAGCCGACCAGATCAGCAACACAGTGAGCCGCAGTAACAACGTAGGAAGGGGCAACCAGAGCGCCGCCGCAAAAATGCCCTTGAATGGGGTTGGCCGGGTCCTGGCCGGCGGGGAAAATCGTAACCATCCAGGGCCACTCGCCCTCTGAAGCTCCGTGTCCATTAATAATACGGGAAATCTGAGCATCGACCGTGCTAGCCGCCAGCACTACCGCAAGTAGGCCTATATGAACGAGACGAGAAAGATGAATCATGATGAGGCCTCCGTGCTTCCAATAGTAGGGATGTGTTCGGAGCACACCATATTTCACCGGTTCAGTAGGAGTCAACGATATTTACGTGTAACATGTCATATTTTTTCAATTTTATGGGATTGAGTTGCGCTGGGTACTTGGTGTAACCTTCACACACTATGAAAGCAATGTCCCGCTCCACCCTCCATTCCTGCCTGCGGCTGATGCTGCGGCCGGTGGTGCGCTTCTGCTTTCGCCGCGCCCTAAAGCTTCAGGAATTTCTCGATGTCACCAAGCAAGTCTTCTTTGAGGTCGCCACCGAAGAGCTACGCTCTGGGAGCAAAGCAGCCAGCACCAGCAAGGTGGCTCTCGCCACGGGGCTAACTCGCCGCGAAGCAACCCGCCTTGCCCAGGAAGAGAATGCCCCCGAACCGGCGATGAATATTCTGACCCGCATCATCGGCAAATGGCAGAGCCACCCAGACTTCACCAATAAGAAGGGCGAGCCAATCATTCTGTCATGCGAAGGGAAAGACAGTCAGTTTGCGGCTCTTGTCGCCTCAGTAACCAAAGATCTCAATCCCTACACTGCCTTGTTTGAGCTTGAGCGCGTTGGTGCAGTCGAGCGCAAAGGGGACAAGGTGGCGCTGGAAGTCGATGTTTATGTTCCCAGTGCCAGCGTCGAAGAAGGCTTCCGCATTCTTTCTCGCGATAGCTCCGATTTGATCGCAGCCGTCGAGGGCAACGTGGTACAGCAGATTTCACCCCCTCATTTGCACATTCGAACTCACTACGACAACATTGCCGTCGAGCATTTGCCTGAGATTCGCTCCTGGCTCCTCGAAGAAGGCACCAAGTTTCATGCGCGCGTCCGTGAATTCCTTGCGCTGCACGATAAAGATTTAAATCCCCGTTTGGTGGCCCAGCCAGGCGGCGCCCGTGTTGCCCTTAGCGCCTTTTCCTTTACCGAGGAAAAGCCTGCCCAGGGGCACGAAGTCCAGAAAAAGGGGAGAAGGTAGAAATGAAGCTTTCACGCCGAATACCACGCGACGAGTTATTTTTGATGTGCAGCTTCTGCGTGCAGCTAGCGCTCCTTATCTTTGTTCTTAGCTTGGTCGGTTGCGGCGGCGGATCGGAAGGAACAGGAGCCTCATTGCAGGGTCGCGTCTCTCTTAGCCAGGACGAGCCTATTCAAGGCGCCGTGGTAACGGTAGCCGAGACGGGACAAACCGCAATCACGGACTCACAGGGAATCTTCTCGGTCAACGCACCAGCCGAAGGCGCCACGGTGACCTTGGCAGTTACTGCCAAGAACGTAGAAGGCGACGTTGTGGTCGTGAACTCTTCGTCGGTGCCGAGCTCGTCGCTCAACGTAAACATCAAAGTCGATCCGAATACTAACAGCTTGGAGTCTGACCAGGTCTTGGCCAGTGCATTTATCGTCGGACTCTGTGACTTCGCATTCGAGAATAAAAAGATTATCCGACAGACGGCCCACCTTGATGACGGTACCTCCTGCGTAGTCAAAGTTATCCTCGAGCGAAATGGACGACGCTTGGGCGGGCAAAACACGGTAATTCAGTTTAGACGTTGCGACGGAAGCACCGATTGGCAGACTCAGTCGACCGCCACGACTGACAAGAACGTACACCGCGGCATCGCCCAACTAGCCTTCCAGTTTTTCAACAGTCCCGAATATTGCGAGTACCGTGTGGTCGCTCCATTTGAGGACCCGCGCTTCATCCCGGCAATTTTCCCGATATACACATTCCAAAAACAGGCTTACGGAACAGGCAATTAGCAATTAACTAGCTGATTTGACTGTGTTTTAGAAAAGCACGCTTGGCCGCTGAGCCAAATCATGGCCCTAACTAGCTGAATTTGCGCGTAGTTTGAATTTCGCGCGAAGTTCGGCCTATGATCGCGCGAACCTGGCAAGAAACTTGATACATCAGAGTGATACGTCCCGGGGAGAGGGCTCCACAACCTCTATGTAACCTATACCTAGGTTACATGCAGGAACCTCTTAGGAGGTTGGCTCGGAAGTAGTTTGGGACGAGAGCTCGGTAATTCACCAAGCTTGAGGGTAAAGGCAATCATGGCTGTAGCAGTTCGACATAACGTAGGCCCCCGGGTGGAATCCGCCCCGCGCCTCGTTCGCTATCCATATAGCCCGGCGCTACGGTTCTGCAACGCGGGTATGCCGCGCTCTGCGTTCACGGCTACACCTGCTTGGCGTCGCGACCCTTCGACTTCATTCATTCTCGTTGCCTCAATCACCGTCATCTTTACGGTAATCATCTTGGTCGGCAGCTTGCGCCAGTCGATGTTGCCGCGCGTGACCGGATTCGAGGAAGACGAAATTTCGTTTAGTATTTCAGCACCGACGAGCAAGGACGGCTTCCTCTCGCGTATGAATACGCAGCAGCGCCGCCAACTGATCGGACAGGTTCACTACGTCTCTGAATTAATCCGCAACACCGTTCCCAACCATCGAGAAGCGAACAACCTAGCTTACGCCATCGTGGCAGAAGCTTTAAACGCGAGAGTTGACCCTCTCTTTGTTGCAGCAGTTATCAAGAGCGAAAGCACCTTCAACAAAGTGGCACGTTCCTACGCGGGGGCTCTTGGACTCATGCAGCTCATGCCCGACACTGCTCGCTATGTTTCAAAGATGAACAGCTTTGGCTGGACTGGCACCGAACAGTTAAAAGATCCCGTATACAACATCAAGCTTGGAGTGGCCTACCTCAAGTATCTAAGCGCGATGTATGACGGCAACAAAGAACTGATGTTGATCGCCTACAACTGGGGTCCTGCCAATTTGAGCGAAGCGCTTAAGAATGGATTTTCGATTCCCGGCTCGACTAAGAAGTATGCGAGCACCATCATCGGCAATCACGCCCGCTGGAAGCAGGAATATGCTCAGCGTATGCCCGAGTTTCAGTACTTGAGCTTGGATAACGTCGGCTAGTCGCCTAAGCGCACTCGCAAGCCCTCACGCACCAAGAATCCTTCAGCCACCAAGGCATCAATCGTTGAAAGCACTTCAGCTTTCGGACGCGCAATAACTTTGTGCAGAGCGTGGATAGTCAACCCAGAGGTTCGAGTAAGTTCACGAAGAATTCTTCCGCGTAGCTGTCGATGCGAACCTTCAAAGGCTGATTGCTTCACGTAGTGCGCACTTCGCGAGTTAAATTTGCGGCCACTACGCTTAAGCCAAGCTCCGTAATCCATGAGTGCATAATACCAAGAACGAACGTCGCGGCGGGGAAGGGTCTCGGCAATAAGCTCGAGAATTTCCGAGTCAGCCACTTTCCGGCGCTTCGGGAAGAACTCATGAATAAATACAGTCCGGATATTTGTCTCAATAAAAGCGCTGCGCTCAGACCAACTAAAACAAGCCACCGCCGACGCCGTATACGGGCCAATCCCGGGCAGGGCCAACAATGCATCCCTGTCGCGCGGAAGTGTGCCGCCTGGGCGAGAGAGCACTTCCTTTGCACAAGCATGCAGCGCCAAGGCACGTCGATTGTAGCCGAGTCCTTGCCAAGCCTTTAGCACGTCTGCCCGTGAAGCCTGCGCTAACGCGGTAAAAGAGGGGAAGCAATCAAGAAACTCGATGTACTTGCTGCGCACACGTTCCGTCTGCGTCTGCTGTAACATCACTTCGGAAACTAGTATGCGATAGGGATCTCGTGTTGTACGCCACGGGAACTCGCGCCCCTGATCTCGAAAGTGCGCAAGGATTTTTTTCTGAAACTGCTTGATGCGGAGCTTTGAAAGCATGGCTCTTTTGTAGCATGAAGCGCCCGATCGCTCCACAAGACACAGAAACTCAGCGCTGCATAATGGCGTGCTGCGCGGCACTTCGCACAAAAGCATTACTGTCGCTCAACGCCCGTTTCAAGCTAGCTCGCGCGCCAGTGTCTTGAGTCCCATGTAATGCGTGAACGGCAATTACACGGATCTCCGGGTCCTTTGACTGAAGCGCTCTTTGTAACTCAAGCAACGTCGTCTGCTCGGAGGTCCCTCGAAGCGCCATCGCTGCAAGGTATCTACTCTCGGTTTTTGCGCCCAACGCTTGATGCAGAAGACTCTGTAAAACCGTCCTATCCGTATTTCCTTGCAATCCTTCCGCTGCGGCATTTCGGACAAGTGCACTATTATCAGTAAACGCCTTATGTAGAGCGCGCACCGCCAAAGAACTTCTTCGCCCTGCAAGTGCAAGCGCTGCGCTTCGCCGCAACGCCCACTCCTTTTCTACCGTCAAGCGCTCGACTAAAAGTTCGGTGGCATCCTCCGAATCCTGCACAGCAAGAGCCTCAAGCGCAATGCGGCGCAAGGCACGGGAAGGGCTGCCCACCACTTCTCGCAATGCGAGTTGCGCTCGGTCGGTACTATGCAGTGCCAATGATTTTGCAGCAGCTTCCCGAACATGCTCCGACTCATCTTGTGCAAGCGCAAAAATAAGCGCTTCATCGGTTTCCGCGCTAGTAAACTCTCCCAACAACACGGCGCAAGCTCGACGTACCGCCGCGTCTTCATCTTTCCAGTAATCGGCGGCGAGAAGCTTAGCGCAAATCTCTGCAACCCAAGGATCTTCAGAGCCTTTAAGCGCCTCAAGCGCCGCCTCACGCAATGCAGAGTTCGCTTCCGAAGTAAGGATACGAGTAAGCGCCAGTCGGCAGCGCTTATCTCCGCGTTTTGCGAGAGCATGCAGAATGGCAAGTCGCACATCGAGATTTGACTCTTTCATGAGTTGCGTTACGAGCGTCTCCACACTAGCAGGCGCCGAGGCAAGGGAGCGTGCGGCAGCCTCGCGAACAACATCGTCGCTGTCGAGGCGCAGATAACCCTCAAGCGTAGTGGTAATCTCGCTGGCTTGAGCGCCTTCAAGGCTGCGGACGAGCGCTTCCCGAACTGAAGAAATACGCTCAGTCTGAAGAGATTTTAGTATTCCCGCTTGAACCACTTCATCTAAGTGGCAGGCTAAAGAAAGTGCACACTGCCGACGCACCGAAGGGTTGATGTCTTGGAGGCCTTGCAGTAATGCCGTGGCAACGGTTTGGCCGCCGCAGCTCTCCAAGGCTTCTGCGGCACGTACTTTCACTCGCGGACTCTCGTCTTTCAGCGCTCGAATGAGAGTGGAGACTGCCTCCAAATCCGTTGTTCCTTTGAGCGAGTACGCAGCAACCTCCCGCAAATCATGCGCAGCGGAACGTTCCAGCATACGCGTCAGGCGACCGATGGTGGTGGCATCAGTGCAACCAATAAGCGCAGAGGCAGCTCCAAATCGCACACCCTGATCATGGTGGCGAAGTTGATGCACGAGGCTCTCAAGGGCCTTGGGATTCGAAGTTCCTTTTAATGCAAAAGCAGCGCTCGTACTTACGCTCGGAACGCTGTCTGCCAACATGTCGATAAGCTCACTCAGAGCCTGGCTATGTTTGGTGCCGCGCAGCGCGAGCGTGGCCATTTCACGAACATACCAACGGGTGTCTTTTAACTTACTGACGATGATACGAAGGATGTAGGCATGGTCGGTGCCCTCAAGCGTTTGAGCCGCAGCGAGTCGCACCTCAGGGATGGGATCGGCGAGAGTATCGGTGATGAGTTCGAGAACGCGGTAGTCTTTCGTCCCGCGCAGAGATCGCACGGCGATTTTTCGAGCCTGCGGATCCTTATCCTTCAGAGCGTCGAGGAAGTTACGAAGTTGGAATGACGAGTAATCGTCGGAAAACACAGCTATCGTCCCACCTAATTGTGGCACTCCAGCTTCCCCTTTTTGTGCCCGCCCCCAAGCACCAGACCTACGAAATAAGTATCGAGCGAAAAAAGGTAAAGATTAATGAATCGACGCTAAGTACTGGGAGTACTTGAAAGAAACCGACCGAAAAGATCTCAAAGAACCCTTACGAGGTAGATGCGGAAATAGCCATGAGGCGCGCTGCACGGCGCAAAGGTCGATTTTCAGTTCTCCCTAAAGCTCCTTCCTACACCACGCTGTCGAAAGCGCATCGGCGTATTCATTCCAAAGCGATCCATCATGTGCGCGTATCCACGTCAGCTTCACCTTCGGACGTTCCTTAGAAAGGTAGTAAAGTTCTTTTACCAGTTCGACATTTTTTATCGGACCATCTTTCCGCTTCCAGCCGCGCTTCTCCCAACCGGCTGCCCATTGCGTGATGCTTTTCACACAAAGCTCGCTGTCGGTGAAAACTTGAATGTCATCTGTAGGGGTCAGCATCTTGAGCGCGGTAATTAGTGCCGTTAGTTCCATGCGATTATTCGTCGTGTCCGGTTCGTGACCATGACTTTGATGAAGAATTTCCCCATTCACCACATGCACCACTCCCCAGCCACCAGGCCCTGGATTTGGACGGGCGCTACCATCGGTAAAAACACCGGTTTGGGGGCCTCCAGAATAGCGGGCAAGAACTTCGCGGAGGGGGAGGCATTCTTCAAACATGGATTATCCTAGGAACTGTTGACGATTTGGGATGTTAGAAAATCCCCAAAATCGAATAAAGTAAGTTGAATCATGGTATTAGCCGACTAATTTTGTCAATCGCGGAAGCGCTAGGCAGCATCCAAACGTAAGGTGCCCTGTCGGCAATGAAGGGCACTCAATTTAGGGGAGAACATTCATGAGCAAGGCCGTTTTAGTCACCGGTGGCGCAGGCTACCTCGGATCCATACTTTGCGAGCACTTACTCAACGCCGGATACAAGGTCACAGTTCTGGACAGCCTGCTCTTCGGCCAGCATCCGCATATGCACTTTTGCTCGAACCCGAACTACGACTTCATGTTTGGCGACTGCCGCGACAAAGCCACCTTACAGAAGGCCCTCAAAGGAATCGATGTCATTATTCCCTTAGCTGCGGTTGTAGGTGCTCCGGCTTGCGATCGCGATCCGTGGATGACCCGCGAGGTTAACTTCGACGCAATCAAACTTATCAATCAGCTTCGCAGCAAAGATCAGCTTATAATTTATCCGACCACCAACAGCGGATATGGCGCAAAATCTGGTGACGTTTTTTGCACCGAAGAAACCCCGCTCGAGCCAATCTCCCTTTACGGCCAGACAAAGTGCGACGCGGAAGCCGAAATTCTTAGCAGCGCAAACTCGATGACGCTGCGCCTTGCTACTGTTTTCGGCCTATCTCCACGCCCGCGCCTCGATTTGCTTGTTAACCACTTCACCTACATGGCAGTAACCGAAGGCTACCTTGTAGTTTTTGAGAAAGACTTCAAACGAAACTTTGTGCACGTACGAGATGTTGCCGACTGCTTCATCCATTGCATTGAGCATGCAAACAAAATGTGTGGCCGAGCCTACAACGTAGGCCTCGATGCAGCCAATGTTTCGAAAGAGGGATTGGCGCTCAAGATTAAAGAGCATGTCCCGAACTTTTACATTCATTTCTCGGATGTAGGGAGCGATCCAGATAAGCGTAACTATGTCGTTTCGAACCAGCGCCTAAGAGAAGCAGGCTTCGAAGCAAAGCGCTCACTCGACGACGGGATTCGAGAGCTTCTGAAAGGATATCGGATGCTTAAACGCAGTGCGATGAAAAACGTATAGAACACATGGACAAGCAAACAACTCTTATCGATCCAACGCTTAACACTACCGCAGTGATCCTGGCTGGTGGCTTGGGAACGCGCCTACGTGGGGTTGTATCTGATCGTCCAAAAGTTCTAGCCGAAGTGAACGGCAGGCCCTTTCTGGAGTATCTTCTCGATCAAGTGATTGAAACTGGGATACGGAAAGTCGTGTTGTGTACTGGTTACATGGCCGAGCAGATCGAGGATCTCTTCGGGGATAACTACCGTTCACTTCAAATTTCCTATTCGCGTGAGCAGGCCTTGCTTGGAACGGCGGGAGCGCTTCGCTTTGCTTTACCAAAAGTCACAACAGACACCGTCTTTGTTATGAACGGAGATTCGTACTGTGAATTTGATTTTGAAGTTTTCGCGGCGCAGCATTTTGCGTCCACGGCTAAAGCCAGTATTCTTTTGAAAAAGATCGACAGTATTCAGCGTTATGGACAAGTACATGTTGATTCCAATAACCGTATCATGAGTTTCGAAGAGAAGGGGCTCAATGACGGCGTAGGCTGGATCAATGCCGGCATTTACTTGCTCTCGACATCCCTCCTACGTGAAGTCCCCTTAGGAAGAAACGTATCTCTTGAGCGCGAAATATTTCCCACATGGATAGGAAAGGAATTTTACGGGGTGCCGCAGGAATCAGGGGCATTCATTGATATCGGAACACCTTCTTCGCTAATCCAAGCGCAGCAGATGTTCGCGCGTGCTTGCAGTACTTCTGGAGAAATAAAGCTATGATTATATCACGTACTCCGTATCGCGTATCGCTCTTTGGCGGCGGAACGGATTTCCCAGCATGGTATCATCGGCACGGCGGATCGGTAATCGCGTCCACCATCGACAAGTACTGCTACTTAACGTGTCGTCATTTGCCCCCCTTCTTTGAATACAAATATCGCATTGTCTGGTCAAAAATCGAAAATTGCATGAGTGTGGCGGAGATATCTCATCCTGCCGCACGCTCAATAATCGAGCATCTAGAAATTGCAAAAGGCTTGGAGATTCATCACGTCGGAGATCTTCCAGCGAGAAGCGGCATGGGATCAAGCTCCGCATTTACGGTGGGATTATTGAATGCGGCATATGCGCTAAAAGGTCGAATGATCACCAAGCACGACCTGGCGATGGAAGCCATTCATATTGAGCAGAACGTGCTCAAGGAAAGAGTAGGTTCACAGGATCAAGTCTCGGCGGCCTATGGAGGTTTCAATCGCATTGACTTCCACACCACAGGTGAAATCACCGTCACCCCGGTAACCTTATCAGCCGAGAGAATTCGCGAGCTGAATTCACATCTCATGCTTTTCTATACGGGCATCAAACGCACGTCCTCTGACGTCACACAGAAATTCGTACAAGATATCGAGAATAAGAAGAGGCAGCTCCGGATCATGAAGGATTTGGTGGACGAAGCTCTCTCTATTCTTAATAGTACCCAGGATATCTCCAACTTCGGCGAGCTTCTACACGAGGCATGGGACGTAAAACGGGGATTCAGCGAAGCAGTCAGCAACAAGGACGTTGACAATATTCATGCAGAAGCTATTTCGGCTGGCGCAATCGGAGGCAAGCTCACGGGTGCCGGAGGCGGCGGATTTCTCCTACTTTTTGTCCCCCCAAGAAGACAAGCCGACGTAAAAGAAGCTTTAAACCGATTTATTCATGTTCCCTTTAAATTTGAGTTTGGTGGCAGCCAGATAATCTTTGCAGATAGAGACGCTGACTACTCAGCAGAAGAAATCGCTCGTGTTTTTCAACCTATTCAAGCGTTTCGCGAGCTGGGCGACACGAAGTAAGCGGGCTCAAAAATGACTACTGGGATAAGGGTATGTGCTCCTGGTACAGTTTTGTAGCCTTCTAGCAGTTCATTTCAGGAGTCTCATATGGGCAAGCGCGTCGTAATTATTACCGGGCCTGGATTTCAAGACGAAGAATTTATCTATCCTTACTACCGTCTTCTTGAAGCCGGGTGCCACGTAGAAATCGCAACAAAAGATGGCGTCATTGTCTATGGAAAGTATGGCAATCCCGCCAAGGCTACCATGGCAACTACTGGCCTTGATGCCGCCCAATTCGATGCGGTGATTGTTCCCGGCGGGTTCGAGGCTCCCGATAGAGTTCGCCTTCTACCCGAGGTGCTTGAGTTCCTTCGTCAGATGGATCAACAAAAGAAACTGGTAGCTGCCATCTGTCACGGGCCGTGGGTGTTAATCTCAGCTGGAATTACCAAAGGACGCAAGATGACCGCCTTCTGGAGCATCGAGGCGGATTTGCGAAATTCCGGGGCCGACTATCAACACAAAGTTCCTGTCGTCATCGACGGCAATATCATCACTTCGCCGCACTACCATAACAATCACGACTTTATGCGTGCAGTAGTCGAATTTTTAGAGCCTGCGAGTTCACGATAAATGGAGCTATCACGGAAAATATTTGTCGCTGGTCACGGCGGTCTTGTCGGTTCCGCATTGGTGCGACAACTCAAAGCTCAAGGCTACACTAATATTGTGACGAGAGGGCGTGCCGAGCTCGATCTTATGTGCCCGCATGCCGTTCGAACTTTCTTCGAAACGCAACGCCCGGAATACGTTTTCTTATCAGCCGGACGAACGGGTGGCGTTTACGCCAACGACACCTATCGTGCGGACTTCCTATACGAGAACCTCATTCTTCAAAGCAATGTTATTCACCAAGCGTTCTTGAGTGAAACGCGAAAGCTGATCTTCTTCGGTTGCTCATGCATGTATCCAAAACTTTGCGCGCAGCCGATGCGCGAAGACGCCTTGCTGAGTGGTCCGCTTGAGCCAACCAATGAGCCTTTTGCGATTGCGAAGCTTGCCGGCATGAAGATGTGCGAATCCTATTATCGGCAGTATGGCTGTGACTTCATCACGATTATCCCCACGAACTTGTATGGGCTCCAGCAAGATTATACTCCGCTGAATTGTCTCATCATCCCAGCCCTGATTGCGCGCTTCCATGAGGCCAAAGCCGCACATGCGCCAAAGGTCAGCGTTTGGGGCAGCGGACGACCTTCGCGTGATTTCTTATTCGCCGACGACTTAGCCGACGCTGCCATATTCTTGATGAAGAACTACTCAAGCGCCGAACCCATCAATGTTGGTTCCGGCGCAGATATGACCGTGCGCGAAGTTGCTGAAACAATCCGTGAAGTCGTTGGATATCAAGGTGATTTAGAATTTGATGCCTCAAAGCCTGATGGGGTGTTGATGAAACTGCAAGATATCTCGAAGATTTCCGGCATGGGATGGAAACCGCGGACAGACTTCAGAAAAGGCATCGCGCTGGCGTATGAGGATTATTTGCGTGCCCCTCAGCAGTGGGCGTAACAGGCTCTATGAGACTGATTAGAATATCGGAGCGAGATACCGCGAGCCTGGAGCGGCTGAGGGATTTCTCGGCTCGGACAGCCCTACCGCAGCCGCAGAGCTACAAGAATAGAGTCGTCGTAAAACCCTGGGGCTACGAGTTTCTTGTGTATCAGAACAACGAGGTCGCGGTTTGGTTCCTGCACATCAAGAAGGGGCACTCGACTTCAATGCACTGTCACCCCACCAAAAAGACCGCCCTGATCGTGCTTTCAGGCCAGGCGCTCTGCAACACATTCTACAATCGTAACTACCTAAACGGGATTGATTCGGTCGTTATCGAGAAGGGTGTCTTTCACTCGACACAATGTCTTTCTTCTTCAGGCGCTGACATCATAGAGATAGAAACTCCTCCGAACAAAACAGACCTTGTGCGCTTAAATGACCAATATGGTCGCGAAAGCGCTGGATATGAGGGCATGTCGGAGATGAAAGTCGATGGCTTGGAGCGCTATGGATACTTCGCATTCGATGAAGACGCGCGTGAAGGGGCTCACAGCACCTCCAAGTACGAACTCTCGCTTTTAAGTTGTCCTCCACAATCTGACCCAGGCTCGTTCTTTTCCATGTCGCGCGACGAGGTTTTAGTCTCCTGCAGTGGTCGCATTTGCGAAGCGCAAGGCAACGTCGTTATTGACGTGGGAGATGCTACAGAGGGCGCCTTCCTGACGACATTTGAAAAACTTTCAATACCAGAACCCGCACTGTTCCTACGTGCTCGACCGCGCTAACCAGAAATTTATGGAAAGTCTCAATGAAGATTGTAAAAATTGAAGTATTCATTCTCGAGAAAAAGCTTTCCTCTTCAATGTGCATCTCGCGTGGTGGATTCACAGTCCGAAACCACGTCATCGTACAAGTCGAAACCGACAGCGGTATCACTGGCCTGGGCGAGGGGATTGGAAATGCACGCTACATCAAGGGAATTCTTGAGGAGAGGATGAACCAACTCGCCATCGGTATGAATCCCTTGGCAATCGAGACCCTCCGTCAAAAACTGCTCGATTCCCAGGTCTACTTTGAATGTGAAGGCTCAGCGATATGCGCGGCAAGCGCCATTGAGATGGCTTGTTGGGATATCAAAGGAAAGGCGCTAAATTGCCCCGTGTATCAATTACTCGGCGGTCTGCATCGCGAGAAGCTTGAGCTTTATGCTAGTGACGTATACTGGGAAGAAGATCCGAAGAGAATGTCCCAAAGCGCTAAACGTATCATGGACCAAGGAATTCACAGCATCAAAGCGCACATTGGCTTTCGCGACGCACGCGAAGACTTGCGACGTGTGGAAGCATTGCGAAACACGCTTGATAGCAAAGATCGTCTAATGATTGATCTCAATGCTGGTTATCAATTTAGCGAGGCACTTTCAGCTACGAAATTATGGAACGAGTTTGATTTATATTGGCTTGAAGAGCCGCTCCACCCGCAACAGGTACGGCGCTGCTCCGAATTACGAGCGAAATCTTCGATTCCAATCGCTGGCGGTGAGAATATTTTCCGCACGTACGGCTTTCGTAACCTATTCGAGCAAGGCGCACTTGATTTTGCTATGCCGGATATCGGTCGAGCAGGCGGGCTTCAAGAAACCAAGAATATCTGCGCTCTTGCTGAAGCGTACGGCGTCGAAGTATCGCCGCATAATTTTTCTTCGGGAGTATTGCTGGCCGCAACTATGCATTTGATGGCCGCCACACCCAATACGAATCTCCTCGAATTCGACACATCAGAGAACGCGATCTATCACGAGTTCTTTGTGGAGCCGCTTAAGATTAAAGATGGAACAGTGTGCGTTCCCCATACTCCTGGCCTGGGTGTCCATTTATCACCTGATATCGTCAAAAGGTATGCCGTTTCATGACCTCATTTCGTGCGGCTCTTTTTGACTTTGATGGTGTTATCGGGGACACCATGCACGATAACTTTCACGCCTGGCAACATGCGCTAGCGGCAGTTGAAATCAACCTTGACCAGCACGAATACTTCATGCTGGAAGGAAAGCGAACCATTGACCTTGCCCAACACCTTCTACGAAGACATGGCAGGGACGTCGGACTGGCTGAAGGAATAGCTATCGAAAAAGATCGCTATTATGCTGCTCATAATTCCTTCGCATTCTACCCCGACGCACAAGTCGTTGTCGCTTCACTCAAGCAGCGCGGGATGAAAGTCGGTCTTGTAACAGGCGCGCGAAGAGAGCGCGCTATCAATGAGCGAACCACCCCTTTCCTAAGTACATTCGATACCCTTGTAACAAGTGACGACTACGGCAGTGGTAAGCCCAACCCTGAGCCTTATTTGTGTGCAGCTCGGAAACTTGAAGTTTCCGCTTCAGATTGCGTTGTAATAGAGAACGCGCCGCTTGGGGTCCAAGCTGCGAAAGCCGCAGGGATGTACTGTATTGGCGTTACTTCTACCGTCGATGCAAGCTACCTAGAAGCAGCCGATCGTGTTATCCAGAAGATAAGAGAAGTACTCGATATAATTAAGTGAGTTCATGGAACGTCGCTCAGCTACATTAGGCCATATTCCCGGGTTGCCTGAAAAATTCGGGAAAGATTTTGCGCTGGAGCTTTTCCGTCGCGCTAATTTTTCACGCCATTTCGAATTGAAGGTAAAAGAAGCTTGCGAGAAAAAACTCATAACCATTCCCATTTATTTATCTTTGGGCACTGAATTCAATGCTGCGGCCCTTTCGATAGTGGCTTCGGAGTTCAAAGTTTTCGCGCAACATCGTGGTCACTCTTTCTATCTGTCGTTCGGAGGAGATCCCGGAGAATTGCGAGATGAGATTCTTGGACTCCCCACCGGATGCTCAGGAGGCATGTCCGGCTCAAACGCCATTCAAGGGAAGGGTATTGAGCTTTATGGGCATAGCGGATTAATGGGAGAGCAAGTGCCAATTGCCGTTGGCGCTGCTTTAGCAACTGGAAAGCCTTGCATGACGGTTTGCGGTGATGCTTCCGTTGAAGAAGATTATATCTACCCTTCACTGGGATTTGCTGCGACCCAAAAATATCCCGTCCTCTTTATTTGCGAAGACAACGATCTCAGCATACTTACGAAAGTAGAGACACGCCGCAGTTGGTCCCCCGTTGATGTCGCTGCATCAATGGGAATGGACGCTGTCGACATCGCTGACAATCCATGGGTGGTAGCGCACCATGCACAACGTATGAGCAAAGCCTTGCCGGGCTTTATCAATATTCGCTCGGTTCGAGTGCTCTGGCATGCCGGCACGGGAACCGACGGACCACCTGAGTGGGATCGATATGAATTGACGCTTGCCGAACTCAATAAGCTTGGCCTCGCGGATCAGATGGCCAAAATTGAAAACGAAAATAAGACAAAAGCTCACAAGCTATGGGAAAAACAACTGCAGAAACTATAAAGGAGATCACGAGAGATCACCTCACCCAAGGCAACGGGCTTTTGCTCGGCCAGTGTGTCACGGCTGTGGGTTGGATCGGCGGAACCGTTCCTGACTGCGAAGGATTGGTGGAAATTCCAATGACCGATGTCGCTGGACCGGCTTTCGCATGCGGTGTAGCTCTGATGGGACGTCGTCCGATTTTCGTCGTTCGCTACCAAGGATTCATGTGGTACAACGCCAGCTCTATCGTCAATTACGCAGCACGCTCTAAGCAAGTTTGGGGCAGGCCAGTACCCGTGTTTGTCCGCTCCATCGGAATGGAAGGAAATGGGGTAGGTCATACCGCTTCTTCATGCCTGCACAGTATATTTATGCACCCGCCGGGGCTACCCGTTGCGGCTCCCATGACCCCGGGGGAATATCGTCAAGTGTGGAGTCATTTTATGGCTCACGACGACCCCATATATGTCAGCGAACACCGTCGTAGCTTCACCTTAAGCGACGAAATGACTAATGAAATTTCACCTGACGCGCATATCACCGTACTCGCTATTTCAGCGGGTCGTTTGAATCTGCTTGAAGCATCTAAAGCTTTGCGGGAACAAGGCATTAAACCCGATATCTTTCATGTTGTTTGGCTTAAACCATTTGAGATTTCTGAAGCCGTTATCGCCAGCCTTAAGCGCACCAAGTTAGGCCTGATCATCGATTCCGACTTCGAAATTGCAGGCGCCTCACGATCCATTGCGTATGAACTTATGCATGCGAGTGGAGTTCCTGTTCACGCGTTAGGGCTAGAAGACAAAGTTTGTGGAGTTGCTACAAATTTGGAGAATATCACACCGTCTGCGCAAAAAATAACGCAGCGAATTCGTGATCTGGTGCAAAGCAAGGTTCATACTTAGGGAGCAATTATGGCGCAAGGTTCAGCAAATTCGGTTAAGAAAGACCGCATTGATTTATTACTCGTCAACGCGCCTGGCAAAGAGCGCGTCTATCAAGGTCTCGCGAACGACCTCGTCGCATTCGAGCCGCCAATCTGGGGTGGCCTGATAGCCAACTTTGCCCGAAAACATGGCATATCCGTAGATATTCTAGACGCTGAGGCGCTCATGCTCAGCTACGAAGAGACCGTCACACAAATCGCGGAACGCAATCCAACGTTGGCTGTCTTCGTGGTGTATGGACAACAGCCTTCTGCTTCGACACAGTGTATGCCAGCTGCAGGGGATGTTTGCAGACTCCTAAAACAATCCTATCCGGAAATTAAAACTCTCTTCATGGGCACGCATTCGAGCGCGCTTCCAGAAAAGACGCTGCTTGAAGAGTCAACAGACTTTGTATGTCAAGGCGAGGGCCCTCTGACCGTGCTTGGTGTAGTTCAAGCCCTCAAAGCTAAGAGTAATGATTTTTCAAAAGTTCCTGGACTCTGGTACAAAGAAGATGGCAAAGCTCGCTCAACCCCTGTAGCGACAAAGTTCCAGGATCTCGACAACGATCTTCCGGGTATGGCCTGGGACTTACTCCCGATGGATCGCTATCGCGCCCACAATTGGCACTGCTGGGATCACATTCATGAACGTCAGCCGTACGCGTCGCTGTACACGAGCCTTGGTTGCCCTTATAAATGCAGCTTTTGCTGTATCAATGCTCCCTTCGGCGGCAGCGGCATTCGGTACTTCAGCCCCGAGCATATCATTAAAGAGATCGACATTCTTGTTACGAAGTACGGCGTAAAAAATATCAAGATCGCCGACGAGATGTTTGTGCTGAATCCACGCCACGTGCTGGGACTTTCGGATCTAATTATCGAGCGCGGCTATGATTTGAACATCTGGGCTTATGCCCGTGTCGACACCGTCAAAGACAAGTTTCTTGAGAAAATGAAAAAGGCCGGCTTCAACTGGTTCGGTATCGGTGTGGAATCCGGCAGTAAGTTCGTTCGCGACGGAGTGGAGAAAGGGCGCTTTGGTGACGTTGAAATTCGCGGGGTCATCAATAAGATCCGCGAACACGGAATCAACGTCGGAGCAAATTATATTTTCGGATTGCCCGATGACACCATCGAAACAATGCAAGAAACGCTTGATCTAGCGCTTGATCTTAACACTGAATACGCAAACTTTTATTGCGCGATGGCGTATCCAGGTTCGCCGCTGCACATGATGGCAACGCAGAAGGGATTACCGCTTCCCGAGAAAGACGGGGTGGGGTGGATTGGATATTCGCAACACGCTTTTGAGACCTATAATTTGCCGACCGATAAAGTTCCGGCAGGGCAGGTACTGACGTTTAGGGATCGTGCATTTGATAAATACTTCACGAGCCCGGCCTATCTAGACATGATGGGGAAGAAGTTTGGCAACGATGTTGTCACGCATATGAAAGAGATGACTTCGATTAAGTTGAAACGTAAGTATGCGCTGCCAATCTAGTGGCAATGGAGAGACGACACTACGCTGAATCGCTCAGGCTTTTCGCCGACACGCGCTGGCGCGCATAGTTTATATAAATTTTTCAGGATCGATCGTTACAGCGGGCGCCAAACGATAATCGAACTGCCTTCATTGAACGGATCGCCATAGCCACCGCGTCGCACTTCAAGAATTTCAATCTTCCTTTCACGTTCTAAACCTTGAAGTGCAGGCAGATAGCCATTCAGATAATTTCTTTTGCGGTGATAGAAGGCAGCTAAGTAATCATAAAGTGTTGGCTCGCCATACAGCTCAAGAATAGGCTCGTGGTGAACCACGATGGCCGGACGACTCTCAAGTAAGTAGGTCAGAAAAGCTTGGAAGCGAGTCCCGATTTGCTCCATCGCACCGACAGTGTAAATCGCACTTCCCGGATCTACTTTTACGGAATCTCCCGGACTCAACATATCAAACCGGGCACCTTCGATTGGCAACCCCGTTTGCTCGGCGATAACCTTAAGGATCTCTCCTGATGCCTTAGTCCAATCAAGTCCGACCAGTTTTCGCCGTGGAAGTAAATTTCCAAGCATATACAGATAGCGTCCGGTTCCGCAGCCAAACTCATACACTGCCGCTGCATCCGTAAAATATCTTGTGAACAGAGAATTTAACGTGGCCGTGCAAAGGTCATCAAATAGGAACGGGTTCTCCGGAACAATGAACTTACCGGCAAAACGCATGATTGAGTTCGGCTTTACATACTTAGGACGAAGACTGTCGAGAGAAACGCCCTGCGTTCTACAAAGCGCTAAATTCTCAGACCAGCCTCGTTCGAAGATAGCCAAGTTTTCCTCAGTCGAACGCGAGATTTGCGGCTCCTCAAGGCGCTTGAGAATCGCCATGATGTGCGCATCACGTTCTTCAATCGAAAGTAAGCGATAGCCCGTTTTGATATTTGCTAGAACTTTCTTGCTTACTTCCGGCAAAGTTTCGTACGTCGTACCGATTGCATTTGCATATGCAGCGATATCGATGTTGCAATCGTAAGACATGCGCACCCGTGGGTGGAACAGGCGAGGGCTCTCGCCCTCACCCCTTAAATTCGATCAACTATCTTGTAGAAGCTCTTGCTATACGGCTGAGTGGTAAAGTTACCGGCTCTGGCATCCTGCAGCGTCTCTTCAAATTGCAAATACTTGGAGGTGCCAAAGCTGAGCCATTGCGACGGTGGAAGAAAGTTTTGCAACTTGCCCTTGTCGCACATTGAGTCAATCTTCAAACGATCAGGAGCGCTAATCTTGCGGCGCAGGTTAAACTGCAAGGTTCCGCGCGCTTCACCGCCCTTACGTGCTGTCTTGTGGGGAACTATGGCATCGAAGAACAAAACGGTTCCAACCTGGGGCTCGAATTTATACGGTTCGCATCCGACGAGATACTCTTTTCCTTCGTCATAATCTGCCAAGTGTTTAAGGAACCTATCTTCAAAATCTGCTGGTGGCCGATAGAAGTCCACGGCTGTTTTTTCAACGTCACCAAAAAGCGAGACAATAACGTTAACACCATCACCGGGATCTCCGGCCCAAACATCTGCGTGCATCTTGCTAGTAGCATACGGTCGCGCGGCCAGTTTGGGATCCCCCTTGCCGGACATAATACGCAAGGTGAGGGGACAAAAGATTTCAGCAACGATGTCATCAAGGCCAAGCGATTCCACCCAATTGCCGACAACGCGGTGGAGCTCATTAAATTCTTTAGCGACTTCCTTCTTCGGAAGAACGGCACCGTTTGGTGTACGGTTGGCGAGTTTTGGCAGCGCCGCATCGTTGATTGAAGCGAGCAACGCATCATCCGAAAGATTCTGTCCTTCTCCAAGACAAGCACGCAAATAATTAGCAGAAGCTGCGCGCATGGCCTTCAGACTCTTCTCGTCGAGTGTCAGATAGAGCATCAAATCTTCGGTGGTATGCTCGTAGTTACTGACTTTCTTATCAAGGCTCTTAAACCAGGCAATTCGATCATTTCTATTCATATGCGTCCATGGAGTAAAAATTGGGCGTAAGTACTTAAACTATTTCAAATTCCATCCCGTTCCGCAACGAAAGTTACGCTCGCAGTCTTCAGTATCGATGCTCGCAACGGCCGCCTTGATTCTCTTGGAAAGTACTAAAATCGCGCTCAAGAAGTGCCCTAATCTCAGAATCTAGTGCTATCTGGCACTCATCTAATATGGCTGGAATCAAGAGCTTATAATTTTCAAATCTGTAAGCATGTCTCGCAAAAGGCCACACGTCCTATTCAGTTTTGAAAAATGGTGCGACTTCGTACCTTCGTGTGGACCGAGCTCCAGCTGGGAGAATTTCGCTGCTCCTTTGCAGGCAACGGGCTTAGCAACATTTGAGGTTATTCACCCGGACGAATACATCTCCCAAAACGGGCAGGGAATTGACTCTCACCTCCTAGAACGCTGTCTTACGAGCCGTCCGGACCTTCTTTTTATACTTTGGTATCCCGATACCCATGACTATCTAAATTTTCAACTCGACACTCTGATTACGATTCGGCGCGATTTGAAGATCCCCGTAGTAGCCTTCTGGGGCGACTCGCAGGCGGAATATTGGCATCCAATTATCAATCGCATCGTTCCCTGCGTGGACTTTGTTGTGGACGGAAACTCAGCCAACCCGGCGATTCCTTACGGTAAGAAGCATTTTCATATAACACACCCTAAGGATCCCAACATTTATTTCAATCCCGGCAGTCCTCGCGACATTGATATTTCATTTCCGGGATCTGTAGATCAGCGACCAAAGCGATTAGAGACGTTGGCGTTTCTAGCGTCGCGCGGCATCAACGTCTATCGCACAGGCGGTCAACGCGAACAATTTATAAATTCCCACAAATACGCTGAGGTCTATCAGCGCTCCAAACTAACCCTAGGCATCAACGATCATGGAGCGCAAACCATCGTTGGACGAGCCATCGAATCGACTTTGTGCGGCTCCTTGTTACTTGAAAATGCTGGAATGGCAACCGACAATTGGTTTCGTCCAATGCAAGACTATGTCACCTATGAAAGCTTGGAAGATTTAGCGAACAAGGTGCAGTATTTTCTTTCGCATGACGAAGAACGGTCTCTTATTGCGGCGAATGGATGCGCAAAAGCTACGTACTATTTCAACGGCAAATACTTTTGGTCCACTATTTTTGAAAAGGCACTCGCTGCAGCTCCCCTGATCGAGGCTGAAGCGCTTTTCCGCAGAAATTCGTCCATCGTGCCTGCGTCCAGCTTTGTTACTTCTGTCTGCCGTTGCTATGAAGTTCTCGCCCAAGATCCAAAGCATCTCAAAACCCTCACATCATTGGCCGAACTCAATTATTCTGCCGGACTGTATAGCGAGGCCCGATCGGCTATAGATCGATGTCTCGCAGCAGATCCAAATTACTTTGAAATTTTTCCGTCCTTTATACGCTTGCTGCGAAGAACAAAAGATGAGCATGCAATAAAAAATCTGCTTACTCAATCTGAGCAGTTGTTAGGAGAAGAACTGGTACCAGCAAAATTTCCGCTGCGCGGAGAGATAGACATTCTTGCCGGCAATATTTCTCGAGGCATTGAATACTTCAACGCGTACCTGCGAATGCACCCTGAGGATTATGTTGTGGCTATACGTTTAAGCAGCATTCTCGCTGAAGTAGGTCAGCTCGCGGCGTCACGACAACTGCTTGAGCTTCTTGTCTCATGCCCTCGTCTTAACACGCAGTTGTTAGAAGCTGTGGCTGCTGTCTATGCTCTAATGGGAGACGTGTCACGTGAAGAGGCAGTTCGTGCGCGTTGCAGCTCGTGAGCCTTGACTATCTTCTCAACCGATAACGAGTAAAGGTTAGTGATGAATATCTTATTTTTGCCTTTGGAGTTTCCCGTCTGGAAGGATGCTTCGAAATGGGGCTACGGTGGAACGATAAGCTTAGTCGAAGCTATCACCTCCCATCGGGTAAATGTCTTTACGGTCCCAACCTATCATCCTTACGGTGGTCATATTCCCTCGTTTGTCGATCACATACGATCTTTGTGCACGGGAATGAAATTTGATCAAGTTTGGATAGAATTTGTCCACTCTGCGCTCGACGACAGCCTTCTCAACTGGCTTCGCGAAACTGTTCCAGTTCGACTTGGTTGGTCATTTGAGAGTCTCGAAATTTTTCCAGAAGAATGGAAATCAAATCCGGAAGGCTGCAGAAAACGCGAACTACATACGCAGCAAAGGCTGCCATGGGTCACGCATCTTCTCGCAACGGACGAAGCAGACGTCGAGCGAATTGCGAGGACCACCTCAGTCGCAACAATGGCCTTTCCACCGGGATTTGCTGTGCCGCGCAGATGTGTAAACTTAAATCCTCCACCACCATCCACCGATCAAGCGCTATTCTTCGGAACGGCCTACGGGGAACGCAAGCAATGGCTCGAGCATCCGGTATTACAGGGCCTGTTAGGGTACCGCGCGCAGTCGCCTGAATGGTCAACTCAACTACCGGCTCTGTACGATCAACTACACCAGCAAATCCAAGGTCTTTTGGTTCAGCCAGGCGTAAACCACGAGATGCTCACACTCTATCAGAACGCTTTGCTCACGTTACGCAGGGAATGCTTTGATCTATGGCAGACTGGACTGCGTGAGGGAATTGCCACGGTGAATTTGCCGCAGCGTGGAAAAGCATATGCAGGGCGGGTTGTAGAATCTATGGCCGCTGGAAGACCAGTGATCGCGGCACGAATGGTTGATCGAACACGCTCGATGATGCACTTCGAGGACGGAAAGGAAATTCTTCTCTACTCCACCCCGGAAGAACTGGCCGAAAAGATTCGCATGCTCCAAAAAGATAAGAGCCTAGCACAAGCGATTACAAGCAATGCCACGAAGAAAGTGCTCGCCTACCATACAACCGAAGGGTTCCTCGGGACCGTATTTCCTTGGCTGCAAGGCCGCGCATCTACGACCTACTAGCGAACTCCATTCAAGAAGGTGCACAGTGCCCGCACTTTCTCTTCGGAAAGCGTTGGGAAGTTCCCAATATAAAATCCAAAGAAGTGCACATAATCGACATTCGGAAAGCGAGAAAGTTCCTGCTCTCCCAGCAAAGCTTTAAGATAAGGTTGTCGCAGCTGATTCCCCCCGCCCGCCGTTCCTCTTCGATATTCAATATTTGCGCTCTTCATTGCCTGCATGAGTCGTTCACAAAATGCGGTATCTCTATTCTTGAGCACCAGAGTAAACGCATAGTTACTACTGCCCTCGATGTCAAAGTCAGTGACGTACTTGGAGTCATCAAGCAATTCAAGAAACAATTTAAAATTTCGACGTCGCAACTCGTTGTTAGTATCCAAACGCGGGAGTTGGGCTAAGCCAATGACACCATTAATTTCGGTGCTGCGAAAATTAAATCCTGGGTACGCAAAGATAAATTCAGGTCTTAGGTCAGGATTATTCTTAGTATACTCGTTCTTCATGTTTTCGTTGGTCATCTCTCGTGTCATGCCGTGAGACCGAAACATGCGCGCCATCTGATAAATATTCTCATCATTTGTGCAAACCATACCGCCTTCAATGGTGCTGAGATGGTGCGCAAAGTAAAAGGAGAAATTCGAAACCAAACCGAAGCTGCCAAGTTTTCTCCCTTTAAAAGTTGCTCCATGCGACTCGCAGACATCCTCAACGAGCGCGATGTTTTTCTCTTTCAAGACATCGAGCAAACGTTGCGATAGACCGTTGAAGCCAAGAACATGGGTAAGGAAAACAGCCCGTGTGCGTGGTGTAATGCTTCCAAGAATGAAGTCTTCATCCATGCACAAATTCTTTAGATTAATGTCGGCAAAAATCGGGGTGAAGCCAGCTTTCACCACCGAAATGACATCGGAGATCCATGTCAGCGGGGGAGTAATAATTTCACCCGCGCCAAGCACTTCACGCAGGATTGCCATGGTCATGATATTGGCTGATGAGCCTGAATTCACGAAAACGCTGTATTTTACACCCAGCCATTCCGACCAGCGTTGTTCAAACTCTCTGCACTTAGCAGAATTAGTAAGAATAGGATTTGTTTTTAAAAAACTTATCACCGCCTCAAGGTCTTCAGGCGTAATATTATTTTGCATCAAGGGAAGATCAACTTTCATGCAGCGCTCATCAAAAACGGTTTTTCCATACGTATCGAGAACTTTTTCCCAACCTACTATATCGGTGCACTTCGTCATATGCCCTAGACAGGGCGCCTGCTCCGCTGCCACTTGCACAGGGGTGAAAGGCCTCAAGAACAGCAGCTAACCATGTGATTTTACTCATATTCATTTTGTAATAACTGTTGAATCGTAAGCCACAGTCATCAAATCTTAATCTTAGGTTAAAAGCTCGATCTAGCTGGAGTTACTGATTCATGGAAAGCAAAGCGCAGGGGATAGAAACGGTTCCGCCGCACGTCATTGAGTTTGCAGCGCGCCTTTGGAACGTTATTCAACCAAAAACTCTCAACCCGCAGCTTGATGAAGTCCATGACTTCAATCAACGTGAACGCGATCGCTGGGTGGCCAAAAAAGCCAGCAGCCTAGCGAGCGGAACCAAGGTGCTCGATATCGGAGCAGGCACCTGTCCGTACAGGAATCTATTTTCACACTGCGAATACAAGACCCATGACTTCAAACAATACACGGGAGAAAAACTTGGCGGAACGTCGGAATATGGTCATATCGACTACGTATCTGACATCAAAAGTATTCCCGTACCTGATGCCTCGTTCGACGTACTTCTGTGCACAGAAGTATTTGAGCATGTGCCTGAGCCGATTGAAGCGTTGCGTGAAATGTCACGAATCGTCAAACCCGGCGGTCGTATATTCATTACTGCTCCGCTCGGATCGGGATTACATCAATTGCCATTCCATTTTTACGGCGGCTATACGCCCCATTGGTATCAGCATTTTGGAACTGAATTTGGGCTCGAGGTTTCTGAGATTACATCGAACGGGGGATTCTTCAAGTTGCTCTCGCAAGAGGTAGCTCGGTCCGCTGGGTATATCGCAAGCACGCTCAACCTCGAACGAGAAGACAGCAAAGTGGTAAACAATTTCTTCGGTCAAATTCTTCCACTGCGCTTATTTGAGCTCGATGAAACAAATATGATCGAGCAGTTCACGGTCGGCTATTTTGTTGAAATGAGAAAACCTGCTGCCGGTGCCAGCCTGACCGATCCCGCGTGGCAGGAAATCAGCCGTCAACTTGCAGAGTCGTCGTCAAATGTCGAAACAATTATTAACGCGGCTCTCTATTGGATTGAAAAGAAGAACTTTGCTGAAGCCAGAGAATACGCAAAGAAAGCACTGACCCTCGATCCTCACAATCAACAACTAAAGAAGCTTTTAGTCGAATTAGATCGGCTCTAAATACTCCAAACGTGCGCACCATTATCCTCATCCCGACCTCGCGATTTGTTGATGCGGAGATGCAGCTCGATGTAGGTCGTATCCCACCCGCACTTATTCCGGTACGCGCGCGGCCTTTGTATCGATCAATTATTGACCAGTATCAGAGCTTGCCCGGCACTATCGAGTTCGCATTATCAGTTTGCGAAGGCAAAGATCTCTTACAAGCAAGCGTTGATTCGGCTCATTTAAAGAATGTGTCTCTCCTTGAAATTCCTCGCTTGCCGGATTTGGGCGCTGCCGTGCTCAATACCCTCGAGCAAATGGATCTGACGACTTGCGACAATCTCTTTCTTAACTTCGGAGATACAATTATCGACGCGGCGTTAGACCTTACCACGGACACCATTTTCTTTGAGGATATCTCGGAGTCCTTTCGATGGACGACTTTTGAATACGCCGCCGGGAAAATTACGAACATAACCGACAAAGGGATCATCGATGATTCGAAGCCGCGCCACGTGTTTACGGGCGTGTTTCTTATCAAAAAGCCGCTCGAGTTTCTCGAACATTTACGTACGGAAAAGCCATGCGAAGGACTCGGCCTCTTCTATTCGGCTTTGATGAACTATCTAAGCGTTCGGGAGTATCGCCTACAAAGAGTGAAGGAATGGCATGATTTTGGGCATGTCGACAATTATTATCACGAACGAAAAAAGAGCCTCAATAAGCGATTCTTCAACCAAGTCAGTATCGATACGCATCGCCCGATGCTAACCAAGAAAAGTGAGCAAACTGAAAAATTCATTGGCGAGATCGCGTGGTACCTAGAAATTCCGACAGCTCTCAAACCATACGTACCCCAAGTGTTCGACTACTCATTGGACAAACAAAATCCCTTCCTCAAGATGGAATTCTACGGATACCCAACTGTCGGCGAATTGCTCCTATCCGGAGGCCACAATCTCGGCATATGGAATCACGTGTTTGATGCAATTTTCGCTACGATACGCGAAATGCAGTCGCATCATAGCACGCCGCCGGCCGGTAGCCTCCCTGCCGCTCTCAAAGAGATGTACGTTGCTAAAACCATTCGTCGCATGGAACAGGTGCGGCAACATCCGATCCTCTCACGTTTCTTTAAGCGCGATGTCGTAATTAACAAACGTCACTACCCCTGTCTCAATGAAATCATTGCGGACCTACAATCTCATTGGCAATCTCTCGTTCCAAGCCGTCAAACCCTCAGCGTCATTCACGGCGATCTATGCGCTTCAAATATCTTGTTCGACCCAAGAAGCAGAATAATTAAGCTAATCGATCCTCGTGGGCAGTTTGGCGATTTCACGATATACGGCGACTATCGTTACGATCTGGCGAAGCTAAGTCATAGCTTCAATGGCCACTATGAGATGATAATTAATGACTCATTCTTCGCAGTATGCGAAGAAAACTCTATATCGTACTCGATAAGCACGTCTGCCTACCAAGACTGCGTAGCTTCGATGTTTAATCAACGCATGAGCTCTCTCTATCCTCAGGATCAAGAAACAGTGCGTATGCTGGAGTCAATCTTATTCTTAAGTATGCTGCCGTTACATTCTGATCACCTGAATCGGCAAATCGTCATGCTAGCAACCGGGCTGCAGAAATACACCATGGCATCTCAGGGCTTCGAGGCGCGCACGTGAACATTATCATCACCATGGCAGGCGAGGGTGCCCGTTTTCGAGAAATCGGCATCGACGTCCCCAAACATATGATTGAAGTAAACGGGCGGTCTCTTTTCTTATGGTCGCTCAGTAGTCTTCAAAATTTTTTTTCACATCAATTTATTTTCGTCACTAGAAAAAGTCATGCTACGCGCACCTACATCGAGCGAGAATGTGAAAAACTCGGTGTGACGAGGATAAAAATCTTGGAACTCGATGCGCTCACCTCAGGTCAAGCCGAATCGGCTCTGCTAGCAAAAGAACTCATCGGTAACACCGCAGCGTCAACTCTCATTTACAACATTGATACCTACGTCGAGCCCGAGCAACTCGTGCCAGCCCACATCAAAGGAGACGGTTGGATTCCAGTGTTCAAGGCAGAAGGAGATCGTTGGAGTTTTTGCACCTTCGACGCTTCAGGGAAAGTTTCGCAAGTTACAGAAAAGAAACGGATCAGCGAATTTGGAACGATTGGATTGTACTATTTTAGCTCATTCGATTTGTTTGAAGAATGCTATCACCGTTCAGACCATGCGGCCTATCCTGAGCGCTTTGTTGCGCCGCTGTACAATCACCTACTGCGCGATTCTCGTTATAGCGTTTACGCAGATGTCGTGCCATCGGAGGCCGTTCATGTTCTAGGAACGCCTGAAGACGTTTCTGCTTTTTGTCCGGAATTTGGGAAGTAGAGGGATCTTCCTGCGGCGAACACAAAGGTCCGCCTCTTGGGTCTTAGCTGCGCACCCCAACCGAGCCCACGTCACTCTTCGACGCACTCACTTCTTCGCCAAGCAATTCAAGCCAGACCTGAATGGTTTTTTGCGCACTCTGTTCCCAAGAAAATTTAGCTGCTTGCTGCAACCCGCGAGCCGACATTTGCGCTCGTAGTCCTGACTCATCGAGTAAGCGCCGCATAGCATTCTCAATGCCTCTTGCGTCATCAAGACCGACAAGAATAGCGGCATCGCCTGCAACTTCAGGCAAAGAACTCACATTCGTTGTGATGACTGGGCAACCATGCGCCATCGCTTCAAGGACTGGAAATCCGAAACCTTCGTAATGTGACGGGAAGACAAGGCCTGAAGACAGGGCATACAAACAAGCCATTTCTTCCCTGCTGAGATAGCCAGTAAAGACAACGCCGGGAATCTTATTAGCTTCAAACAGTTTGCGATAATGTTCTTTGTAAGGATCATTAAAACTGCCAACGACGACAAACTGAAACTCCTTAGAAGATCTTAAGGCGGCGTATGCTTGTGCAGTTGCCACGAAGCCTTTGTGCCCATCTAGTCCGCCGACGGACATAAAGAACGGTGAATTCAACCCAAATTTTTCTTTTATTTTCTGCAGCGCCTCTGAACTTGGCTTGCCACTCAGATTGCTACGATTAATGCCAGCCATAATAGTCACAGCACGTTCGAGGGGAAATTCTGTTAGACGATGGAGATCGACACGCGAGCATTCAGAAATTGATAGAACCACCACATCTGAAGCTTTCAATTCATTCAAGCGCCGCATGTATGCAATTTTAGTCCAATCTTTCCAGCAATCGAAATGCATGTCGCGCTTCACCAGCGGAATAAGATCGAAAAAGACGGCGCTTGTCGGCACTGCTGGTGCGGTAAGAAATGGAGAATCAAACCCTGGAAGAATCGGCATCGGATCGGCGATATGATAGAGATCAAGAGCGTCCCGATGTTGCTGCCCCATATCGCCAAGCCGCACATTGCGATGTTCGAGCAACTTATCGAGCGCCTCACTGATTCCCCGGCGTTACGATAAAGAATAAAGCTCCACTCCGGACGTTGCTTAAAAATCTCGCCCAGATGATTGAGCGTGTAATGCCCGATTCCGCGCTCACGAGTTTCGGCATAGGTCAGTGTGCGCGCATCAATTCCAACCACCAGCGGGTTCACTACTTCGCGAATGATTGTTTCGGCAATTGCCGGAAGCGGCTTAGGTGCCAACTCTGCCTTCTTCGAGAGACGCTGCGAAATCCATGCTAGGGTCGTTGCTTCGGAAATGGCCTCGCGATTCCGCCACGCGCTGCGCGTAAAGTCAGACCTCAAAGCTGCATACTGCGACTTCACCTTGTACAGTTGGCTGATTAAATTTTGAACGGCCATGCTCCCCAAGGCCATCTCTGCCCCTACCGCATTCATTCCCAGCGTTAGCAGGCTGTCCTTATCCTGATCGAAGGTGAGCAAATCTGCGCTCTCAGTCGAAGGATTGAGGTACACGGTCGGAAGGCCGCTTGCGAGCGCTTCGATCACTTCAAGCCGTCGTTGCGAAGGAGAGGAAACTAAGAAGCAGTGCACTGAATCCAGTATCTTTCGCTTCGTCGCAGGGGAGAGGTAGGGACTTAAAGTATAGATTGGCGCGCGCTTCTCAGGCTCCAGATTCACGTCGCCTGCCAGGGCTTTTATAAAATCGGCAGGCAGCTGTGCGCCGGTTGGAGAGATACTCACTAATAGCGCGACGCCGTCCTGAGCCGAGAAGGCGGAGGTGATGGCCTGCACGCAGGTTCGCAAGAATGGGTCTTGCGGTGAATCGACGCGCGCGTAGAAGCATAGGCGACCGTCGAAGAGCGCGGGGACAGGGCTTTCCTCCGAGCGCACCATAAATTCATCCGCTACCCCGCCCGGAACCACTGAGATTTTTGCGCTATCAGCACCGGCAGCTAAAAGAACTTGCCTTTCCCTTTCAGTTTGAACCCAAAGTTCATCGGCAATCAAAGCCGCTTCAAGCCACTCTTGGGAAACGTCGCGCTCCTCAATCAAAAGAAAACCTACAAGGCGCTCAATCTGAGGATTCCGCTCACGCAGCCACTGATAACAGGCTTTGCCCTCCGCTGTAAGAGGATCGGCCGCAACAATCCAATTCTTCGCTGAAGTGTTTGCGGTGAAAATTCTGCGCCATTCGGAGATCCAGACAGGTTCCGCTTGTTGTTCTGCAACTATGGATTCATTAACTCCGAGGCAAAAGAATGAAAGATCTGGAATCAATTTGTGTAGCGCTGGAACAATCGCCTGCGTCAGCTCCGAATACCGATCCGTATCAAACACCGACGAACACCACGTCACCGCTCCCGCGCGAGAACTCTCATCAAGTGAAGCTACTATCGCTGGAGATTCGCTCCACCCTTGGATGCGCAGCCCTAAAGAATGCTGACAATGCGACCCCAAACCGGAGAGGGCGGGACAGAATGAGCCTGACGTGGTAATTCGCACCTCGGAGCCCGGCTTGGCTTGAAGGCAAACTTCATGGGTTTCATCGCTTTGGGAAAACGTGAAACGCATGGAACCGGATTCTGTGGTAACTTCCGCATGAATGGGGAAAGAGTCGTAATACTCCTTCCGAGCACAGGTCATAGAGAACGTGAGCAGCGACCCAGCGGTCTGCGGCGCCACCAGAGCCGTTTCCGGGCGCAGCCAGTAATAGCCCCCCATGTTGAGCGGTCGTGATGAGGTAACCACATCTTGGGAAGGTGGGCGAATTATTCTACCAAGCGAATCAACCAAACCGAGCGCCCGCCATTTCTCACAGAGATACATCTGATTCTTGGGAGAGCCACCGCTCTTTATTCCGGGATTCGCTGCTCCCGATTTATGTTCATGATGAACCACATTCACGTGTGGCAGAGCGTATACATCCCAGCCCGCTGCGATAGTTCGCAAGGAGAAGTCATCATCCTCATGCCAGAAGAGGCCGAGCTTCTCATCAAAACCCCCGATATCCCTCAGCGCTTTGGCTCGAATCCAGCAAGCAAAGCCACCGCAGGCGACATCCACAGGTGCTGTGTAGGTGGGCGCTGGCAGAAGCTCGCGATGGTACTTTCTTACAATCATGCGATGACCGAAGGCACTGGCAATTCCAGCTTCCGGGTGATCTTCAAAAAAAGAAAGGTACTGAGCGTCCCAGCCAGACTTCAGTTCCATATCGTTATCAGCAAAAACGATATAGCCATCATCGGGAAGAAAAGGCTGGATAATGTTTATGAGATAATTACGGCCGCCGGGAACACCGAGATTAGAAGGAGCATCCTCCCAATATAGATTTTCCTGATTCTGTTGGCGCAGCCAGGCGCGCGTACCGTCAGTCGAGCCGTTATCGAGAATAAATATATTGTGAGGTACGCGAGTATTTCGCGAGATGCTCTCGATGCACATCTTGGTGTAATCGAGGGCATTGAACGTCAAAATGGCAAGATTGACCCTTGCAATTTTACTCGGACGATTATGCGACTTCGTATCTGGCAACATTTTTAGAATCCTAATATATCAAGCAGCAACACTTTTCGGTGTCTTGATGTCGACCAGCTCATAGTAAAGAGACTCATAACGATCAACGACTGCTTTCAACGTAAAGCGCTCCTCGAATTCCTTTCTGCCCTTAGATCCAAAGTCCCGCCGTGCTGGGGCATCTTCCAATAATCGTTGCGTAAAGTCCGCCATATCCTCTGGAATACAGACGGCACCGCCCGACAGCTCTCTCACGTTTCCACAATCAGTCGACACGAAAGGAAGCCCCGCCGCCATAGCTTCAAGAATGACAAGTGGGGCTGCTTCTACGCGTGAACCAAACAAGAATAGATCGGCACTTTTGAACGCCGCCACGGTGTCTGCCCGAGGAATATTGGTTAAGAACCTGGTGTTGGTGCCTTCTGCTTGTTGACGTAGCTTTTCGAGCATCTCTCCCTCATTCCCGATCAACACGAGGGTAACATCACTACGACGCAGTGCTTTGATTGTCTCGATTGCCTTATCCTGCCCCTTGTTCTTGACGAAATTGCCGACACTTAGAAGAAGGAACGGCGTCGTAATTTGATACTTGGCCCGAAAATCACTGGTGCCGGCCGCCTGAAACTCAGAACCATCGACAAAGTTAGGGATAACGAAACTATTCTTCAAGGCAAGTTTTTTAGCGAACTGGTAATCTTGATAGATGGACGAATGATAAATAGCAGCATCGTAGAGCGGAAGGATTCCGGGGACAATTGTATTATAATACTTGGTGTATTCCGTCACGCCTATAGTGTTCACGTCTTTAAGCGCCGAGTAGCCGCACGGAGCAATAACGTATGCGCGCCCATGTCGCTTTTTGCCAACAAGATGAAAGGCCAAGTCAGTGGCCCATTGCTGCGCAGCGTAATTCATGACGACATCGGCTGGATAGTGTTGCAGGAAACCTAAATAGCTGTGGATATCGCCACCACTGAATCCATTGGCAAGGTTCCCGCGAATATCGAAACCCACAATCTCTACACCGTTCAAAGAAAAGAATGGGCGTTCCGGATTTTTAGTGGTCGCGACTGTTACTCGGTGCCCGCGCTTAACGAGTTCTTCAGAAATGCCCTGCACGACCTTCTCGGCGCCACCAATATGCGGGGCATAGAACTCGACGGTATGGAGAATATTCAAGCTTTTCATTTCAGACCCTTCAACAGATCAGTTTCTCGAGAGTGGCGCGTGCCGGAAAATTAGGACAACGCTTCAAAGTGGCTTCTGCATATCGCCGCGCAGAGCGAAGATTCTTCAGCTCCAGATGCAATAAGGCCAAACGAAATAGCGGTTGCCAGTCGTCCGATTCGGCAAGCCTCTCTGCCATCTCGAAATCTCTTTGTGCCCAACGCCATATGCCCTGCGCTTCATGATAAAGGCCCCGCCACAGGTACGGCTGAGAGTACTGCGGAAATTTTGCAATAGTGCGGGAAATAGCCTCGAACGTGTCGACGTGCATGAGAGAAAGAACGTCATGATCGCGAAGGAGCGTCTCGGCCGGATACTTGTCGGGGTGACAGGTATGCAGACAGGCATCCACCTCGAATTGATGCGAAATGACTGCATCGACCATGGAACTGCCAACATGCTTACGATACAAGAATAAGGGTTCTGCAATACGGCGTGGATTCAAAACGCCGGAACAGGTCACCCAGAAATTGTAGTCCTCGGCTCCAAAGGGAATGATCGGAATGTATCCGTGAAAGCATTCCCAGAGTTCTCGCCGATACATACTCGCATAAGGGAACATATTCCCCTGTAGAAGCTGCTGCCGCGAGAATGGAAAAACTTCCAGGATATCGCTCTTAGCTCCGAAGCAACGCAAGTTTGCGCTGACGATATTCGTGTCGGGGTGCGCAAGAACCTCGTGCACCGCCTTCTCCATATACGTTGGGTCGAACTTGTCATCGCTATCGAGCGGCAGAATCCATTCACCTTTCGCGACCGAGATTCCGGTGTTGCGCGCCTCCGCGAGGCCCTCGTTGTGCTTCTCGATTAGCTGAATATTCTTACCGGAAAACTCACGAATGAGCTCACGCGCAACAGCGCTGGTATCGTCCGGGCTCCCATCGTTCACGATTATGCATTCCCATTCAGTGTACGTCTGCGCCACTACGCTTCCAACGGCGTCACGCAGAAAGTGCGCTTGCTTGTAGCAGGGAATGATAACCGACACGAGCGGCTTGCTGCTGCTGGCAGCGGAAATTGCCGGGAAGCGGATCTCCAGCGCAACCTCTTCATGACAGGCATTGGGAACATGCCCGGAATAGGAGCGGACATCGACGCGTCCCTGGCGATCGAAAATAGAAGCCAGTTTGTCCGCGCTATATGAAATCGCGACACCAGCCCGGTTATCAGGGGCGGCCTCTTGTACTTTGTTGACAGGGTTACAGAATGTCACCGAGCTCTCAAAGCAGAGCAACGTGGGCAATGCGGCGGCGACGCGTGAAAGTTGCTGCGCGAGAAGGCCTTCGAGGTTGTTCGGATTACTGAAGGGGACGAGCTTCATCATCGGAACGATATCTTTCGACCGGTATATAGAACTCGAAACCTCGAGCGGATAACCAAAATCGCATTCAGCATTTGGCCACGCATAGGAGAGAATCGGGTTTTCCGATGGTGAGGAGACAGGAACAAAAGCGGGAAGGCTTTGCGGCCGGTTTAAAGAATAACAGAATTTCGTATTGCGACCGAGGCGCAGCGAAAAGCCCACAGCTTGCTGCGACTCAGACAGCGCTGCGATTGCGTGGTGAACATGAAAATCCCGGACAAAAATATTATCATCAACGAGGAAGAGAACAAATTCGTTCTTCGATGCGTAGGAGATGACTTGTTGATTGAAGGCGGTTTCATTCACGAACGCCACTTGCGGATACATGGCCTGCAACCTTTCATACTGCTGAAGATGCTGTGCAGTTGAAGTTTTACAAACGGCAATAATCTCTAGCGTGGCCGCGTCCCGGCAATGAAGGAAAAAAGACGCAAGGGTGGCATCAAGCTGTAATGCCCGATCTTTGCTGAATAGTATCGCTGTAGTGCGTTGAATCATTGCTGTGCCCGAAGCTGCCAAAGCCCTTACGGGCAGCTCTTATATGATGCATCTGCGGCACTATTTCGTCGCAGAAGTCTTGCAACCAGCAGAGGCAGTAAAAGCTCAATCCTTTCCAGCTGTTGCGAGACCCAAAAAGCTGATTTGGGCACCCTGAATGCGTATAATTGGCAGATTCAGCCAAAGGGCAATCGAGGCAGTACAAACGTCCGAATTTCACTCTCTCCAGGCAGCCCGCGTTAAGCTGGAGAGGCGGCGCTCTACTTCCCGCAGCTCCTCCCACTGCGGTGCTTGCTGCGTCAGCTGCTGCACCAACCGATGAGCTTCCTGCGCTCTGCCAAGGGTTACTAATTGATGGATCTGCCGGAAAAATTCGGGAGGTAGCGCCGTGGATACAACATTGGTGGTTGCTGGCTGCGAGGTCGCCTCCACTTTTTTTTCTATCTTACTCCCGGGAGGGCTAAGCGGGAGCGCGCCACGCAAACTCCAAAAAAGCGGCGCTGGCAACGCGAGTAAGTTGCGAAATACACATCCTAAGTCATCCGCATGCCAGAGGGAGTACCCCCTCTCCAGCATGCTTGCCTTCAATTTCGCACCGAAAGCCTCCTCAGCCTGCACGACAATAAGAGCAGCGTTGAAATGCGCAAGATTAACCTGTTCGAACACTTCCAGTTCAGAATCGGAAGTTAGGGTCAGCTTCAAGCAATCGAGCTTAGCTTGCCCGCGCGCTTGCAACAAAGAGGCCATACCTCCGACGGGAACCTCCAAGTTTTGCCCCGAGCGTTCGGAGTTACAAGCAAAGAAGTCCTCAATTAAGGAGTCATTACTCGCAAGATATTTTCGGAAAACCTCGCCCCATTCAAACTGCGGATATTTCTGCAGCACTGATTCGATGTGCGACAAACACTCACGCCGCGCATCGGCGCTCCAAGCTGGGCGGTTGTCGCGCAGACACAGCGCTTGATACCAAGAGACTCTCCAAGCTGGAGCTCCCAGCTTTCTTGCTGACTCCAAAAATTTCAATGCTTCCGAAAAGTCACGATGATACCAATGGGCAAGCCCAACCCAGAGCGAAAGGAAAGGGTCAGAGGGGTTGCTTGCGACTTGAGCAAGCAGCCATTCTCGCGTCATACATTCCACGACCCTCACATCGAAGGAAATCGCGGCTTCTGGCGCCATTTTGTCTTGTCGATTGAGCGATGCTTCTTCCGACGAAAGCGCCGCTCGGTCGCTCTTCCAGGCAACTTTATCAAATGGTATCGGTTCATTTCGAAAGGCTGGCACCGTGCGAGAAGGATCGTATGCGCCATGCTGCGCGGGGGTATTCAGCAAGAGTCGACGAAAGACTCTCAGATGGGGAGCATCATATGTATTGAAGTCTTTCTCTTTGTTCGCAAAACTCTGCGCTCCGGTTACTCCATGGGCCGATCCTAGTAAGGCGAACAGCTCATTAGGATCGCCGCTTTCTGCGAACGCGAGAGCCTTCCGACGCATATCCGCAGTGACCACATTCCACGTAGAGATATCCTTCTCGTACATGGTTTGATAGCGCCGATAGATGGACTCAGGAGAATACAGTATGCCGTGATATCCCATCGTTTCTGGGTGTATGACCCAACGATAGCCGGCCTCGAGCATCTGCTCTAAAAGATCCATTTCACTTGCTTTCACGTCTTTGGAACGCAAAGTGCGGAGTACTGCCGTGCGAAAGATTTTAATTCCATGAATTCTTTGATCGCGATCCGGATCGAAGAGATAGAACAACACCATCCCGATATTGTCCGGCGCTGCTTCCATAACTTCCTGCATGCGCGCGACTGCATGCGGGTAGAGGATCATGTCCTCATCGACTTGGATCATGAATTCGGTGTTACTGCGACGAACGAGTTCATCGAAGGCTGCATTGAAAGGACTTACGTCGCGCACAATCTCAGTAACAAAAGCAGGCGCGCCAAGTTGGTTTTCGAGAGCCTGCATGCAGTAAGGAAACACCACGTCATTGACGCTAAGAACGCCGACCGTAGTCTTTGGGTGAGTTGAACCTGGACTCATGCCTGCCGAAAAAACACTTGGGTTTCAATTTCTTAGATGCAGAGAAGGGCTTAGCGGCTCCCGCTTCGACGATAACTGGTTCCACGACCAAGCCCTGGCGAAGGACTATTTCCCCAAACTATTCAGGCGGTTAGCGAAATAGACCGTGCCCCCGGGGAAAGTCGATGGCAAAACATTCAATGATTATATGTAGTTAGCGGGTGAGCAAAACCGGCAAATTTATAGGGTCACTCGACGCTTCGCACCTTATATATACGGTGTTGGGGACAGCCAGCCCGGCCTACGCTGAGTTCAGTTCTGCTGCTGCCCATGTGGACTTGCTCCGAGAGCGGGGCGGCGGAGATCGAGGTACGCATCGCCGGATACCGTCGAGGCCAGATCCACGGTAAAGTGAGTCGCCGATGTTCAAATATCAAACAGCCAAGCCCACCAAAAATTTTTTAAGCATGTCGCCGTGTCGCACGTGAGCACCTCAAAGCAGTATGACTATATAATTGTTGGTGCCGGAATCATCGGCCTCGCCTTGGCGTTAAAACTCACGCGCCGGTTTTCCAATCCGAAAATCTTAATTATCGAGAAAGAGCCCGCTGTAGGCTTGCATGCTTCCGGTCGAAACAGCGGGGTGCTGCATGCGGGATTTTATTATTCCGCTGACAGCTTAAAAGCGCAGCTGTGCGTGAAGGGGAACAAGGAACTGCGGGCCTACTGCAAAGAGAAAAGCCTGCCACTCAACGAGTGCGGCAAACTGGTCGTTGCCTCCTATGAAAGCGAGCTGCCCGCGCTGCGCGAGCTTCATCGTCGCGGCATCGTCAATGGAGCGCAGGTAGAATTAATCTCGGAAGCAGACGCGCGCAAGCTAGAACCTAATGTGCACACGTGCGGAGAAGCGCTGTACTCTCCGCACACCGCAACTTCCGATCCGGCCCGCGTCGCACAGACGCTTAAATCTGATCTCGAAAAGGTTGGAGTTGAGATTTTGTGTGACTGCCGATTCCTTCGTCACCAAGACAACGTCATTTTTACCTCTCAGGGAACATTCGAAGCGGGCAAGCTCATTAACTGCGCCGGACTGTATGCCGATAAGATTGCTCAGCAGTTCGGATTTGGAATGAATTACACCATCATTCCTTTTAAAGGCCTGTACCTCAAGTACAAGAAAAACAAGTCTGATGTGCGCATGAATATCTATCCGGTGCCAAATCCGAAGTATCCATTCCTCGGCGTGCATTTCACTAAAACGGTCGACGGCACTATCAAGATTGGCCCAACGGCCATTCCCGCGCTGTGGCGCGAGAACTATGCCGGACTGAAAGGCTTCGATCTCGGAGAGTTCTTCGACATCGGAATGTGGGAGAGTCGTCTATTTCTCTCGAACGCGTTTAACTTCAGAACGCTTGCCCTCACGGAAGTGCGCAAGTACTGGCGCTCCTATCTCATACGCCTTTCGCAGCTGCTCATCCCCAATATCGACCCACACGGTTTCGGTGATTTTGCGCCGCCGGGCATTCGTTCCCAGCTTTTGAACGTAAAAACTAAGGAATTAGTGCAGGATTTCATCGTCGAAGGCGATACGAAGAGCGTGCATGTGCTTAATGCGGTGTCGCCAGGTTGGACTTGCAGTTTGCCCTTTGCAGACTATATTATCGACACTTTCCTGCATGCTTAAATTTCGAGGCACACGTACTTCATGCGAGCATTAGTCACCGGAGCCTGTGGATTCGTCGGTGGCTATCTCGTGCGCCATCTTCTGGAATGCGGAGACGAGGTCTGCGGCACCTATTTAGGTGCGAAGCGTGGGTTTAACTGCAAAGAAGTAGCTCTTGATATCTCGGACGCCGAACAGTGCCGTAAAGTGATTCAGGAGTTCCAGCCGGAAGTCGTCTATCATCTGGCTGGCATGGCTTTTCCGCCTGATGCTGAAAAGAATTTTGCAAAGGCGGTGGCCATTAATGTGGTGGGCACCTTCAACGTACTCGACGCATGCAAAAACTTGGGCAGCAGAACTCGGGTCATCCTGGTCAGCTCCGCACAAGTGTACGGCAAAAGTTCGCAGCACATTTTACCGCTACGCGAAGACGCTCCGCTTCACCCCGCTGACAATTACAGTCTCTCCAAAGTAATGTCAGAGTCGGTTGCCTTGCGCTTTGCTGACCCTTCGTTTTTCTCCACCATCATCCTTCGCCCCTTCAATCATATCGGAGCAGGTCAGCGAGTAGAGTTTGCTGTCTCCAATTTTGCTAATCAGCTCGCGCAAATTGCGAAGAAGCTTGTCCCGCCGGTGCTGCGGGTAGGGAACCTTACCGCCCAGCGAGATTTTACAGATGTGCGCGACATTGTGCGCGGCTATCGCCTTGCAGCAGTACAAGGGAAAGGAGTCTACAACCTTTGCTCCGGCATCCCCGTTCCGATGCAGGATATTCTCGATCGTTTGATCAAAATCTCTGGCACCTCGGTCTCAATCGAACAGGACTTGCCCCGCATGCGGGCGTCGGACACGCCGGTTCTCTACGGAAGTGCCGACAAAGCCGCTAGCGAACTTGGCTGGAAACCAAAGTACAGCCTGGAAGATTCCCTGCGAGACACCTACGAATATTGGCTTAAAAGCCTTGCCTGACGAGAGCTGGGCTCGCTAACGATATGACAGCTCCTGCGCGCACTCATATTTCTCGCGTGGCCCAAGCGTAATTTTCTGATTCACAATCATCGGCTCAACGCATACGAACGAGAGATATTCCTGCGGACCAAGATCTGCAAAGGCCTTGCTGCCATTCTCCCAGGGATTCCACACTACCAAATCTTTAATGTTCTTTTTTACGACCGTGTATTCACGATTCATCAAGCGATCGCCGATGCGCGTAGTGTCTGGCGCGTTTAGATAGATACGGTCCGTATGCTCTTCGATAGTTAAGGGATCAGCGTTCTGCACTCCATAACTGCGTGACCGCGCGGCATCGAGATAGGTAACTTCATGCAATCCATGAATTGAAGTGCGATTAATATCAGCAATTCGAAAGTAAGTATGAAATCCGGCGAAGAAAAAGAAGGGTACTGTTCCGCAGTTTACCACCTTAAGAGAGCACTTAAGCTTGTCGCTCAAAGTAACGGTGTATTCGAGGACAAACTGATGTGCCCATAAATTTCGAGTAAGGGGGCCATCTTCGAGCTTGAAGGTAACCGAAGGCTCGCCCTCGGTAAGCATGGAGCTCTCTTTGACTTCCCACATGCTGGTGCGCGCGAACCCGTGCGAAGGCAAGTCGCCTTTGCCGAATTGCGGAAAAACAATAGGAATTCCTCCGCGTACGGGCTTGCCCCGCTCAAACACCGCCTTACTGCTCATGAAGAGCAAATCTTCCCCATGCGGCCCCACCCAGGAGGACACCTGCGCGCCATGAAGAAAAACATCGGCCCTTTGTCCAGCCGAGCTAGTCAGGCAAGCCTTCGCAAAATTGTTGTTATCTCTCACGAAAACGACGGATTTCGGTATCCCGAAGGTCTGATTCAGGCGCTCAATCATGATGTGGTTTGCGGGCCTCTTAGAAAGCGAGTGAAAATAGTATACTATAGTTATATCGTGTTCTTACTTTAGGCATCAAGAATCTCATGTCTTCCACCGCTCTGATCCCAGCCATTCTCCTCGCCGCATGCTCGGTTGCGTTGATTGGCTATTTGCTGTGGTCGATTTTTGGAAGTCTCTTCTCGGGCGGCCTGGGCTGGGCATACCGGCAGAAACTAGCGCGTAAAGAACGCGCCCTTGCCGCTGCTGACGTATTAATAAAGAACGGCTCATTCCTTGAGGCTTTGCCTATCCTCAAAGAAGCTTTTCTGTTCGATCAGGTTCCGCGCAATCCGGTTTTAATCGAAGGCATCAGCCATCATCATCTTTCGATAGTTTCGCGACTGATCGCCATTTCCGAACGCACCTCGTCGCACATTCCCAACCTCGCAGTCGTTGAAGATCTGCTTTCCACGCGCAGTCAGTTACAACGCACACTCTTCGAGGCACTCGAAGCAAAGAAGTCACTGAAGCGCCGCAGAAAAGAGAAAAAGGAATTACCACAATGGGCGCTCGCCGAGTACGAGAACAAAGCTAAAGAAACGCTCGACAGACTCGAAACCAATCGCAAAAGCCTTAACAATAAGCTCGCGGAAATTTTCTCTGCTCTTGCTTCAGCGCCTTCCTCACAGGAAGTCACCTACCATTGAGCAGTGTGAAGCGCCCTTTGCAGGACTCGTCATTGTTTGCAGTGCTCTATGAGGACGAAGATTGCTTCGTTCTTAATAAACCCTCGGGCATTCATTCAGTCTCTTTGCCGAAAGACGATAAAGTAACTCTCGCCTCCCAATTACTTAAGACGCATCCACCTCTTGCCAAAGCTTCTCCTAAAGCTTCTGACGGCGGGCTTTTGCAACGTCTCGACTTCGAGACCAGCGGTGTAATCTTGGGAGCAAAATCCCCCGAAGCCTGGTCAAAGCTACACTCGGCGCTAGGCGCAGGACAGATCGAGAAAAGCTACCTTGCACTCGTAGATGGTGCATTTCCGCAACAGCTTGCCCTCGACACCTGGATTGGCGCTCCCAACCGCCGTGCCAAGAAAGTAAAAGTCTTCTCAGAAAAACCGCGCCAGAAGGATCGTGCTCTTCCGGCCAGTTCACGGCTGTCGCTCGTACAGTATCACGCGTCTATGGATTTATCGGTAATAGAAGTCTTTGCTCCGACCGCTCGCCGTCATCAAGTGCGCGCGCATGCCGCCTTCTCTGGGCATCCGCTGCGAGGAGACTCTCTGTATGGTTCTGAACGCGAGCTCCAGACACTCTCCCAAAATCTTGCTTTGCCTGAGTCGCAAGCGGCGCCGCAGTTTTTACTACATGCAGAAAAAATCTCCTTCTCCCACCCGCGAACGGGACAGAGGATCAAGGTGCAAGCGGCGCGCCCTGAATTGCTTGAAGCACTTTACCGACTGGGGAAAATTTCGGCCGGGGGAGAAACCTCCAGCACCTCTTGAGTCAATGACTCCATGACAGCGGTTCTTCCATTGGAAAGACGGCAATAATTTGGTGCCGCCCGATTTCCCAGCTCCGTTATCGGACAGGCCAAGAACAATCCGCCACGTCGATGGGTAAGCTCAACTTGATACGTCGCATCAAAGCGCCGGCACTTATATTCGAATATCTCGCGCTTTTCAGCGCCCGCGATCGGTTCCACATAGGAAGGATCTCGAATCTCGCTTGCTCGTAGAGCGCGTAGACTCTCGGCGCTATACTCTCGGCCCAGATACCCGATATCCAGCGGGGCTGCGCGGAACGGTGAATTACGCAGAAGCCAACGATGGAAGGGCAGGGTAGTGGTGATGCCTTCGAGTTCATACTCACGCAAGGCCTCGTAACTTCGCGCGATAGCCTCCTCACGAGTTGCACCATATACAATAAGCTTGCTGAGCATGGCGTCATAGAAGAGCACCACATCGTCGCCTTCTTCAAAGGCACCATCTTCTCGAATATAGTCTGCCTGCGGGCGTTTCAGGGTGCGAATACGTCCCTTGCAGGGGCTAAAATTGTTTTCCGGATCTTCTGCATAAATGCGGAACTCAATGGCATGGCCGCGAATACGAATGTCTTTTTGCTCCCACGGAATCGCTTCGCCTTGCGCTACGCGCAATTGCAACTGCACCAGGTCCACACCACTCACAACCTCCGTGACCGGATGCTCGACCTGAATTCGCGTGTTCATTTCCAGGAAATAGAATTTTTCGTCTTTGACGAGGAATTCAGCGGTACCCGCGTTCTTATATCCGACGCTGCGCGCGGCCTCGACGGCTGCGCTTTCAATGCGCCGTCGTAAATCGGGAGAAAGAAACGGAGCGGGAGCTTCTTCGACAAGCTTTTGATGGCGGCGCTGCGTAGAGCAATCCCGCGTACCGAAGTGCACTACATTGCCGTGGCTATCGCCAAATATCTGAACTTCGACATGTCGTGGCTCAGAAATGTATTGTTCGAAATACACTGCGTCGTTGGAGAAATTCTTAAGCGCTTCAGCGCGCGCCCGCGGCAAGGCCTCCCGCATTTCCTCTAAGGAATTAACGATTCGCATACCGCGACCGCCGCCGCCAGCAACTGCCTTGATGATGATAGGGAATCCGACCTTCTCCGCTAATGCAATCAGCTCCGCATCGCTCAAATTTCCAGGAGCCCCGGCTGTGGTAGGAACTCCGCGCTCCTGTACTCGCTTGCGAGCCTCTGTTTTACTTCCCAGCGCATCGATGCTTTCGGGGTCAGGGCCGATAAAGGTAAGCCCGGCCTGCTGCACCTTTCGTGCGAAGTCGGCATTCTCAGAAAGGAATCCGTATCCGGGATGTACCGCATCGCAGCCTTTCTCTTTTGCCACCGCCACGATTTTATCCATGGCGAGGTAGGAGTCCTTAGCGGCAGCGGGGCCGATAATCACCAACTCCTCCGCTGAACGGGCAAAATGGGAATCTCGATCTGCCTCGGAAGCAATAAAGGTTGTTTTGATACCGAGCTCTTTACAAGCTCGGTCAATCCGCAAGGCAATTTCCCCGCGATTTGCAATCAAAACCTTTCTTATCCTATTATTTTGCATATTGAATTTCAGCGGAGAACGCTCAATGACAAATGCAGCGCAGCATCACAAAGTAATAATCCTTGGTTCAGGCCCTTCGGGACTAACTGCAGCTATCTATACCGCGAGAGCTAATTTATCTCCACTTTTGATCCATGGCCCACTACCGGGCGGACAGCTCACCACGACGACTGAGGTCGAGAATTTCCCTGGATTTCCCGAGGGCATCATGGGCCCAGATCTTATGCAGACGATGGAGAAGCAGGCCGCGCGCTTCGGAACGACCATCGTAGTGGACACGGTGATTGAGGCGAACATAAAGTCTCGCCCATTTACCCTTAAAACAAATTCAGCCACTTACACTTGTGACGCACTTATTATATCCACGGGCGCTACGCCGAAGTATCTAGGGCTCGAGAATGAGCGAAAGATGATGGGCTACGGCGTTTCCACTTGCGCCACCTGTGACGGGGCATTTTTCCGTAATAAAATCATTGCCGTAAATGGCGGCGGCGATTCAGCCTGCGAAGAGGCTAACTTCCTTACTCGCTTCGGCAGTAAGGTCTACCTAATTCATCGTCGCGGGGAACTACGCGCCTCCAAAATCATGCGCGATCGCGTTATGCAGAATCCCAAGATTGAAATCCTGTGGAATAAGCAAATTGTCGATATTGCTGGTTCACGAGAAGCAGGGGTCACTTCACTTAAACTGAAAGACACGCAAAGCGGGGAAGTTTCTGATTTTGCAGCAGATGCCCTTTTCGTTGCTATCGGTCACTCCCCGAACAGCTCCCTCTTTAAGGGACAGCTCAAGATGGATGAGAACGGCTATATAGTTCCAAAGCCGAATTCAACCGCCACGGACGTTGAAGGCGTGTTCGCCAGCGGCGACGTTCAGGATCACGTGTTCCGACAAGCTATTACAGCTGCGGGCACAGGCTGCATGGCCGCGATTGAAGCCGAGCGTTGGCTTGAGTCGCGCAATCAATAAAGAAATATTCCGGCTCTTCCGGTAACTCAGCACAGTAGCTCTGCCTTTTTCGCGAAAGGGCCAATCCTTCCAGCTTGCTAGCGTCGTCCAAAAACTTAGACAAAAAAAAGCGGGCGTTTCCTTAAGAGGAAGCGCCCGCTTTTACTGAAAGCTCGGGTAATTAAGCTTTGCCGACCAATTGGAAGGCGATAACGAAAGCGATAATTACGAGAGACTCAACGAAGGCCAAACCGATAAGCATCGGAATGAACAACTTGCCTTGCGCAGCCGGGTTACGGCCGATTGAATCAAGAGCTGAGCTGATAGCCTTGCCTTGTCCGAGCGTACCGCCCAAAGCTGCAAGACCAATAGCAACGCCGGCACCGATTGCGAAAATTCCGCCACCATGAGCCACTTCCCCTTCAGCGGCGAATGCCATCTGAGGCGCTACTGCTGCCAAAAGGGCCAGCATAGAGAAAGCTTTTGTAAGATATCGGTTCATGTCATCTCCTCGATTTTGTTGGTTACAAGAAAAACAGATTAACAAATAGATTTCAATGCTCTTCTTCGTGCTGGGTCGCTAGAAGAATATAAACCATTGTGAGCGTGGTAAAGATGAACGCCTGCATAAAGCAAACAAACGTTCCAAGAATGTATAGCGGCACGGGAAGAATCGGCCCCAACATGCCGGTAAAAATCCCGAGCACCAAATGATCCGCGGAGATGTTCCAGTACAACCTGAGGTTAAGCGTTAAAACGCGCAGAACCGTACTAAAAATCTCCAAGGGAAAGAGAAACGGGGCAAGGAAAAGGGGCTGCGCGAAGTGCTTAAGGTAACCGATAACGCCGTGCTCTTTTACGCCGAGCGTATTGAAGAAAATAAACACAACGATGGCCAAACCGACGTTCACCCATACCGTAGTAGTCAGAGCAGGAACCCCAGGGATTAAGCCGATGAAGTTCGAAGCGAGAATGAAAATGAAGAGGGTGCCGGTAAATGGCAGATACTTACGACCCTGGTGCCCAAGCACTGAATCATGAAACTTTACGAAGGCTTCGATAAAGTAATCAAAGAACCCGAACAAGTTCATCTTAGCATCGGGAACCAAAGCGTTTTTAACAGCGACTTCGCTGACCGCTCCATTCGCACGCAAGCGAGACGTCGCAATCTTGGAAATGGCAATCAAACCGAGTGCAAGCAAAACCGCCGTAACGAATTTCTGCCACTCATCTGCATGAGGGACGCTCGGTCCAATCACATGTTGGAGATAGTTGTAGTGTGCTTCCATGGACTTTGAAACGCTGGCTTAGGCCGTCTCTGTGAAATCAGTATTTTGGCGGGTACTTCGGTACGCCGCATGCTGTTGAATGTTTCTATAAGATATTGAGAAAGAAAGCAAATGTAGAGAGTTATTTTTTGTCCTTAGGGCTGTCGATCGGCCTCCTCCGCATCACTTTTATCGTCCCTAAAGCCCGCCATCAACGCGCCGGGGATGAATACCAAGCTCCCGGCTAGAACATTCGCGATAACAACTGCGCTTTGACGCGAAAGCACATACACGAGCAGCGCCAACAGGGGCAATTTCAAGAGAGCCAGGGCGGCTGCCAGCCCGCGGTGCACGGATCCGACGCCTAAGATCCCCGCGCTCAGGTATTTGAAGAAAAGTAAATTGAAAAGTGCGAACACGCACCCGATCATGACTGCGATCGGCTTCACCATGACGAAATAGTGCTGCGCCGCAAGCGAAATCAGCATGAGAGCCACTGAGAATGCAGCCGTACTGAAGAAAAGTTCGCGCAATGCGCGCTCAGGCGTGTGCTGCATACAAAAATTTCACAAAAGAATTTGCCGATCTACCGCGCAGCTGCGTCACTTTTTTCGATTGCTCCGCATTTTTTACTTTAGGTTGTTTGTACTAAGCTTTTTTTTTCGATGAGAAGATTTTGATTTTACTTGTGTTAAGATTTCGTAAAAGAATTTTCCAAATTGTGCTTGTAATAAATTTTTCACCCAAGCTACATTCGCTGTCCACGCAAGGCGAGTATTCGGCGGTTATGTTGGTCATCAATCAAACAATTTCAAACTGTCACTTCTCATTAACCACGTGGTCCCTTACTTCTCAGCACTGCCAAGGGCTGGCTCGCGTTACTACTGCAGATAACTTGGCTACTGTGTTGCCGCGCCTAAGCGCGATTTGTTTGTAAGAATATCTTTGATATGGAAAACGCTCAATCTCAGGGAGATTCTTTAGTCGGCGATGCCAATATGAACGCGCAGGCGCTTGCTATCGCTGAAATCTGGAATAAGGGCGTCTCTGTTCTTCGCCAAGAGCTCGATCCACAGATCTACACTGCTTATATAAAGCCGTTACGTTTTGACTCCTACGATGCTGAGAACTCCGAGTTCACAGTCGCCGCTCCCTCGCGCCTCGTGTGTAACCATGTGGATCGTATATTCAAAGATAAGATCTCGGCATTACTCTGTTCCGAGCTTGGCCTAAGCGAATTGAAGCTGAAGTTTTCCGTTGGGACCGAAGAAGCTGCCCGCTCGACCCCGGTGGTCGTTAAAAAGCTGAAAGTACGGGCAAAACCGGCAGTTGTGGAAGAAGCCGAGGCTGCCCCTCCGTTATCCTCGCAGCTCATTTCTAAGTATACGTTCGATAACTTCGTCGTCGGTAACAGCAATCAGTTCTGTCACGCTGCCGCTATGCGCGTCGCAGACCGTCCTGGCCTTAGCTATAACCCGCTCTTCATCTATGGCGGCGTCGGACTTGGAAAGACTCATCTTCTGCACGCCATCGGAAATGCCGTGCTCGAGAAGAATCCAAAACGCCGCGTGCTATATTTATCCTCAGAAGCTTTCACAAACGAACTGATCCTTTCTTTGCGTCACGGCAAAATGGATGAGTTTAAAAATCGTTTGAGAAGCATTGAGGTTCTTCTCATCGATGACATTCAGTTTATGTGCGGTAAAGAAAGAACTCAGGAAGAGTTCTTCCATACCTTCAACGCCCTCTACAGCGCTAAACACCAAATTGTCATTACGTCTGATAAAATCCCTCAGGAAATTCCTGGCATGGAGGAGAGACTTCAAACGCGCTTCTCGTGGGGACTCACCGCAGACCTGCAAGCTCCAGATTTCGAAACTCGAGTCGCCATTCTAAAACGCAAAGCCTCTCTCGAGGATTTCGCATTACCAGAAGATGTTGCTCACCTGATTTCAGAAAAAGTTTCCTCGAATGTTCGTGAACTCGAGGGCGCGTTGACTCGCTTACATGCGGTTAGCAGTATTCAGAACGTCGATATCACCATGGAACTTGCTCGCAGCGCATTAAAACCGATCCTGCAGCCAAAGACGGTGAATGTGTCGGTGGATGACATTAAGAAAGTGGTAGCCACGCACTTCAGCATTAAGACTTCCGAGATGGTATCGAAGCGTAGAACGAAAAATCTTTCGTTCCCTCGGCATATTGCGATGTACCTCTGCCGCAAACACACCACTGCTTCATATCCGGAAATTGGAAATCAATTCGGCGGTCGTGATCACTCAAGCGTGATTCATGCCGCTAACGTAGTTACCAGCAAATTAACTTGCGATGATAAGGTGCGTGGAATCGTTACTGAGATAGAAAAGCGCCTCCTCGGGCATTAACCGCCCGGATTTGACCTACAGGTCTTGTGTATTGTGGATTTCGAGCCCAACAGCACGGATCCATTCTATTTTTTCCGGTAAATACTGTTGATAACTATGGTAGGACGTGGGGCTACGGTGTGGGCTATTCTGCGTTTTGCAGTACCTGTTGGGGGATTCAGTAATAGCACCCTGATGCCCCAACATCTTATCCACACGAAATACGTAGCAAGGATCGGCAGTTAAGCTGCTTATGCCGGTTACTGTACCGCCCTATTACTTCTACTAAAGATCTATTAATTCTTTAATTAGTAAGACGGAAAACAAAAGTAAGAGAAAGAAGGTAAGGAAAGATTCTTGTACAAGAAAGATGTACGAACACTTTCAATCGATTCATCAGATCAGAAAATAATCAGATTTGTGTTCTCATTCCTCAAGCGCTGACGTAGAATTGTTTTTCGTTTTTCACGATACTTTTGCCACACTGAATTAAACATTTTCCAGTTTGTTTATGGATTTGACGATTTTAAAAAGTGAACTCAGCAAGGCTCTCTTCGTTACAGAAAGTATCGTTGAGAAGAGAACCACCATGCCGATCCTTTCTAACGTGCTGCTCTCGGCGGCAGATGGAAAGTTGAAAATCTCAGCGACTGATCTTGAGGTTACGGCTCTTGCAACGGCTACAGCGAAGGTCAAATCACCGGGGAGTACCACGGTTAACGCTAAAGTGTTTTCGGACATTGTGCGCGAATTACCGGACGCAGAAGTGACTTTGAAGCTGGGCGAAGGCGAGCGATTGGAGATTATTTCGAAAGGTTCGCGTTTGAAGATGATCGGCGTGAGTGCCGAAGAATTCCCAAGCTTGCCAGGAGTAAGCTTCGAAGCGCGCAGTAAAATCAGCTCGAAGCAGCTTTCAGAGATGGTTAATAAGACCGTCTACGCCGTTTCGTATGATGAGACACGCTTCAATCTGAATGGCGTTTGTTTTGAGCTGGTTGGGGAATCGAAGGGGAAGGGCAAGAAGGGAGAGCGCTCTCTACGTTTCGTGGCAACGGACGGACATCGACTTGCCATGATTACGCGACCGGTAGCTGATCTTGATTTCGAAGAGCGCGTTATCGTTCCTAGAAAAGGTTTATCGGAAATTCGCAAACTCATTACCAGCGATGACGATGTGCAGGTTGGTCTCGATATTCGAGATGGATTTCTCCTCTTGGAGACTGCAGCGGCTAAAGTTTCCATGCGTCTCATCGATGGCGAGTTCCCTGACTACAATCAAGTTCTACCAAAACAGCCCGGAGTGGTTGTTTCTTTGAACATTTCTGATTTCTCTCAAGCCTTACGTCGCGTTGCCCTGATGGTTACCGACAAGGGCAAGTGTGTGCGCTTGGATTTCAGTCAGAATTCTTTGCGCATTTCGAGCTCGTCACCTGAACTGGGAGAAGCTGTTGAGGAGTTAGAGGTGAAGTATTCCGGAAAGCCTCTCAGTGTAGGATTTAACGCAAAGTATATCCTCGATATTACAGCGTCTTTGGGAGAAGCCCAGAAGATCAACCTCGAGCTAAATGGCGAACTTGGGCCAGGTAAATTCTTCGCTGATGGCGATGAGTCTTACATCGGTATTGTAATGCCGATGCGCTTGACGGCTGCTTAGGGCTGTTGGGACGGGAAGACATCGCAACGAACAATAGTGGAAAAAGGGCAGCTAAGGATCCTTAGCGGGGGATTGCCGCGCTTTAGTCGTGGCAGGGCACAGGGCTGTGCAGATTTTCCGCTCGCAATGACAGAGTCGAGATCCAGGGGCGAAGTTTACACCTCCCTTCTTCGCTCCTGTCATCGCGATGGCTCCTGCCGGACGGATTCCCCGATAAGGATCCACTGAAAACTATTGCTCCACTGAACTCCGTTGCGATCAACCGCCATCTGAAGCTGTTCTTTACCACGAATAAGGGTATTCTTTTCCGAGCTATTCTAGGTTTGGCATACCTTCATGCACATCGAGTCCCTTAAGCTCTACCATTTCCGAAATCTCAAAGATCAAACCGTTCACTTTAATGCGGGAGCGAATTTCATCGTTGGAAAAAACGGGCAGGGCAAAACAAATTTAGTCGAGGCAATCAATCTTCTCAGCATCGGGCGTTCATTTCGTACTACGGGCCTTGATGAGCTAATTCGCTGGAAAGAAAAATCCTGTTCTGTATTCGCTACCGTGAATACAAGTTCCGGCCGCATTGATTTAGGCGTCGCTATCGAGGGCGAATCTCGCAAGGCGTACTTGGACGGCGAGCAGGTAGAATTCGTCGGCGCATTTTTAGGGAAGCTACTGTGTATCAGCTTTTCTCCAACTGACATTGCCTTGGTGAAGGGGTCTCCGCAGGAGCGCCGCAAATTTCTTGATAAGCACATGGTGGATCTCGAGCCGCAGTTAATGACCGCGCTCGTCGACTATCATAAGGCGCTTCGTAATAAGAATGCGCTTCTGAAGGCCGGGGTGAGTGATGCTCGCGCACTTGATACGTGGAACGAACTTTTGGCGGCAGCTGCACTAAAAATTCACCTGGGGCGCGCACAATTTTTAGCAGACTTACAGGATCGAGCTGCTAAGATTTATGCGAAATTTTCAGCGGATGACGGTGCTGTTACGCTGGGATTAAAGAGCAGCGCTTTTGCCAGCGAAACTCCCGTGACCATCGAAGGACTACTTGAGCGTTATGCCCAAGTCCGAGATCGTGAGATTCACTTTCGCGCCTCGGCTATTGGCCCTCATCGTGATGAGGTGCAAATTGATTTGGCTGGAAATCCCGCCCGCGCATTTGCCTCGCAGGGACAGTCGCGCAGCATCGTTCTCTCCTTGAAGCTCGCGGTATTAGAGCTCCTTGAACAGCGTCGTAACGAGCGCCCGGTTATTCTTCTTGATGATGTCGAGTCAGAGCTTGATGCCGCCAGGCGAGCGGCCCTTGTAGCGCTTATTTATGAGCGGGAGTGCCAGACTTTTATTACCGGAACAGAGCAGCACCAGGGCAATCTTTCGAGCTCTCAAAAGGCGCTCGAGCTGATAATTTCCGGGGGCGAGATTGAAAGCAAAAATCAGGGCTAACTACCTTTCTTGCTTAGAAAGTTTGCTGTTTTCAGCATCTCGCTAAAACCTGAAAGTTCGAGTCGCCAACTTATTGAAATCACTATGTAATTACAACGAAAAAAGCATTTAAACAGCTTTACCGAATGGACCTAAGGCGTCTATAATACAAGGGAAATACTCGGTTCTATCTTTTTTCTGCAAATTCTTACACGTCGAAATCACGCTCAAAATTAGCTCGTAGGATTGGTTTATGACAGAAACCCAGGCTCAAGATGTCTCCCTGGTTTATGACGCCCAGCAGATTCGAGTATTGGAGGGCCTCGAGGCCGTCCGTATGCGTCCCGGCATGTATATCGGCGACACCTACGATCGCGGATACCATCATCTTGCCTATGAGGTGATCGACAACTCAGTAGATGAAGCGCTGGCCGGATACTGTACTCACGTAATTATAACACTCCATATCGACGGCTCACTGAGCGTCGAAGATAACGGACGTGGTATCCCAACCAATATGCATCCGACTGAAAAGATCAGCGGTGTAGAAGTGGCGATGACCAAACTCCACGCCGGTGGAAAGTTCGATAAAGAAGCGTACAAGGTCAGCGGCGGCTTGCATGGCGTCGGCGTGTCTGTTGTGAACGCGCTTTCTGAATGGTTGAAAGTGGAAGTGAAGCAGAATGGAAAGCTGCACTTCATGGAATTCAGACGCGGCGATCCGGTCGCCCCTTTAAAGGAAATGGGACCTGCAGAGGGTCACGGCACCAAGGTGCGCTTCTATCCCGATCACACAATCTTCACTCAAACCAATAGCTTTGTGTATGACACCCTCACGCATCGTGTGCGTGAGCTTGCATATCTAAACGCAGGCCTCCGATTTGAACTCAATGATGAGCGCGTTAATAAGCGCCAAGAGTTTCTATTCGAAGGCGGCATCAAAAGCTTCGTGCAGCATGTAAATAAAGCCAAAAAGCCGCTCTTCGAAGAGCCGGTCTATGTGAAGGCCGAGAAAGATCATCTGATCGTGGAGCTGGCGCTTCAGTACAACCAAGAATTCCAAGAGAATATTTTCACGTACGCGAACAATATTAATACCACCGAGGGTGGTACGCACTTGGCCGGATTTAAGTCGGCTCTAACGCGCTGTCTCAATACGTACGCAAACAAGAACGGGCTTCTCAAATCCGGAGATGAACCGATAACAGGCGATGACACGCGTGAAGGCTTAACCGCCGTGATCAGCGTGAAAATCCCGGAACCTCAATTTGAAGGACAGACAAAAACAAAACTCGGCAATCACGAAGTGAAAGGCTTCGTCGAACAACTCGTCGGCGAAAAGCTTTCACATTTCCTTGAAGAGAACCCTTCAGTTTCAAGGCTTATCATCGGAAAATCATTGGAAGCGGCGCGCGCGCGCGAAGCTGCTCGCAAGGCCCGTGAGCTGGTGCGCAGAAAGGGTGCGCTTGATTCTGCTGCGTTACCTGGAAAACTTGCCGACTGTCAGAACGAAAATCCCGAGGAAGCGGAATTGTTCTTGGTTGAGGGTGACTCCGCCGGCGGCTCGGCTAAGCAAGGCCGCGACAAGAAGAATCAGGCCATTCTTCCGCTTAAAGGTAAGATTCTAAACGTCGAAAAGGCGCGCTTTGATAAGATGCTGGCTTTCGAAGAAATTCGCACCATCATCACGGCGCTTGGTACGGGCATTGGATCAGATGACTTCGATGTCAGCAAACTGCGCTACCATAAGATTATCATCATGACCGATGCCGACGTGGACGGAAGCCATATCCGCACGTTGCTTTTGACTTTCTTCTATCGCCAGATGACAGAGCTTGTCGCTCGCGGCCACCTATTCATCGCTCAGCCTCCGCTCTATAAGCTTAAGCGCGGCAAGGGCGAGAACTACATCAAAGACGAAACCATGTTCGCTGATGTAATTGCGGGAAGCGGATCTTCGGAGCTTGTTATTGAGTCCACCGATGGGATTCGTACCGAGGGTGAACTCTTAAAGCGTTTCGTGTTGAGCGTGCAGAGCCTTGAGGAAATTTTGGAAGGCTTTGGCATTGAGAAGATGGACGCGCGAGTTGTTGAAGCGCTCGCTAACGTTGAAGAGCCTTTAGAGCTCGCGCTTGCTTCGCAAAAAACCGCCGATACTGTGGCGGAAAAATTGAAAGTCATTCTCGAAAAGAAGATCACCGGAGAGAAGGAAGTCTTAGTCGTTGAGGATAAGACGAATGCGACTGCACCGGGCTTCTCGATCGTGGTTAAGACTCGTCTTAAGGGTGTTCGCAAAGTTACGACGCTAAATCGCGCGCTTCTTGATCGCAGCGACTTTGAGCGTTTGCGCTTCGTAATGGTCGAGGCCCGCAAGATGGGCAAGGCCCCTTTCACGGTTATTGAAAAGGAAGCGGGCGAACCGAAGGTGACCATCGAAGATTTAGAGGCGCTCGTGCGATTTATCGACGAGCGTGGGCGCAAGGGACTTACCATTACGCGTTACAAAGGTCTTGGAGAGATGAACCCGGATCAGCTTTGGGAAACCACGATGGATCCAAATCATCGCATGCTGCTGCAAGTTCAAGTGCAGGACGCCATTGAGGCAGATGAGATCTTCACGGTGTTAATGGGTGATGAAGTCGAGCCGCGCCGCAAGTTCATTGAAGAGAACGCTCTGCGCACCCGCAATCTCGATATCTAAGGTGCCTAGCAAATTTTGACGAAGGCAGCGCCCGTCATACGTTGCAGGTCTTGAGCGGTGGTTTTGAAAACGGCGTGAGGCGTGCCGGCCGCGGCCCAAAGAACTGGAAAACTTTGTAAGTCCTGATCAAGAAACGTTTTTGGCTTTTCGCTGTGGCCGACCGGGGAAACTCCTCCGATAGCAAAGCCAGTCTTCTCTCGCACAAAATCGGCACTGGCCTTTTGAATGGGCTCGCCCGCCAAGGCTTCGAGTAGCTTTTCATCGACGCGATTAGTTCCACTGGCGATGACTAAAATGGCCTGATGAGAGTGCCCCCCTTCGAAGATGAGGGACTTTGCGATGTGCGCGACCTCACACTGCAGCGCTTGTGCCGCCTCTTTGGCCGTTCTGGTGCTGGAAGGCAGCTCTACAACCTGACTGTCGAGACCGGCTTCACGCAAAGCTGCCTGGACGCGCTGGGCGCTGGGACTGATATTTTGAAATGTACTCATGGGGAGAAGCTAATCCGAAAGCGTTGGCCTTAAAAGCGCTATATTTGACTGTAGTAGGGGTCTTAGCTAGTATTTGCCCCTGATTTCAGTTTTGGAGTTCTAGTGTATGGCATCACCTACTAAAATAAGCGAAACCGTCCGAGCAAATAAGCGCGCGAAATTGCTCAAGAAACGCAACAAACGCGTTAATCTTCAGATCAAGAAAAAGAACGCAGCCGCTAAGTAATACCGCCGCTCGTCCTACTTCTTCTTCGCAGCTTTTTCCCGTTTATTCTTTGACCAGCCTGACTTTGCAAGTTGTGGCGCTCGTGTAAAGGCGAGGCTGTCTTTCTCTACATTTTTTGTGATGGTGGATCCGGCGCCGACGGTGGCTCCGTCGTCAATGGTGACTGGAGCAACTAGTGCAGAGTTGCTGCCAATGAAAACATCCCGGCCAATTTTCGTTTCAAACTTAGAGTACCCGTCGTAGTTGCAGGTGATAGTGCCTGCGCCGATGTTGCTGTCTTCGCCGACGCTGCAATCTCCAAGATAGGTGAGGTGCGACGCTTTAGCGCCTTTGGAAAGCACGGCTTTTTTAGTTTCCACAAAGTTTCCAATTTTTACTTCTTCGCCAAGCACGCTGCCGGGGCGAATGTGAGCGAAGGGGCCGACGGCACAACCTTCTCCCACTTGCGCGTCTTCCATGCGCACGCCGATTTTGATGTGGGAACGAGATTTAATATGAGTATTGAAGATCAGCGCGGTCCCTTCAATTATCACCCCAGCTTCAATGGTTGTCTTGCCCAGGAGCTGCACGTTCGGTCCGATGCGAGCGCCGGGATGTACGGTGCAGGTCTCATCGATAAGCACGGTAGCGGGATCGAGGATTTCAACGCCTTCTTCCATCAGGCGCTTGATGCGGCGTTCCATGAGCGATCGATTAACGAGGCCGAGTTCGTATCTCGTATTCACTCCCTGAATTTCCTTTTCATCATGTAAGACGAGAGCGGCTATGGTCTGACCTTCGCCGGAGGCTTTGGCGACAATGTCCGTCAGGTAGTATTCTTTCTGAGCATTCTCGTTCTTCAGCTCCTTAAGAGCAGGCTCTAGAAAAGCAGAGTCCACTGCGTAGATAGCCGCATTAATCTCGTTCACCGAAAGTTGCTGAGGGGTGCAATCGCGTGCCTCGACAATTTGCGTTACGCGAGAGCCATCACGAATAATTCTTCCGTAGGCGGCCGGCTGCGAAGTTACTAAGCTGATCAAACTAACTGTCGCATTCTCAGCTTGATGCAAAGAGATCAACGTACGTAGAGACTCCTCGCGCACCAGAGGCATATCGCCGCAAAGGATCAGCACGGTGCCGACAAAATCCTTTAGCTGCGGAAGCGCGCTTTTGACGGCGTCGCCCGTGCCGAGCTGTTCTGCTTGACGGGCAAAGAGCAGCTTCTTACAAGACCAACTTCCATTCGTGACGCCGAGCTTTACCTCTTCTTCGACAAAGTCGCCCATATGGCCCGTGACGACGACGATGCGCTCGGGATCTAATTTTGAAGCCGTAATAAGGACGTGATCGATGAGGGTATTTTCCCTCGTGCGAGCCAGCGCTTTGGGTAGATCCGACAGCATGCGTTTCCCCATGCCGGCAGCGAGAACAACAATAGCCAAGGGGCTGGGCGAGGACGGGGATTGGGCAGTGCGCGTAATCACAAATTATTATCAGTTATTACAATATGTTAAGGAAACGTCTCGTTCGTAGAGATTAGTTAATCCGCAAGCTTAACCAAACCGGCAGGCCTTACGATAGCTATAGATAGGAACCTTGTTCAAGTTCAAGCTGGTCTAGCTATGTCAGAGCAAAATAAGACTCTCGAAGAGCGTGCGCACGGGCGCATGGACCTCCGTGGAGAGCTTGCCCAGCTCGACGGGATGATAGCCGATCTAAAGGTGCAGTTTGAGCAATATTTCAGCGGCCTGGCGCCTTTTCCCCCGGACAAGCTGCATGCCGAAGTAAAGCGCACCATACGCACGCTGCTCTCAGCGCCCTTCAAGAACTCCGAGATGTCGTTTCGGCTGCGTACGCTGGAGAATCGCTACCGTACATACAACACCTATTTTGAGCGTGTGCTGCGGCAGCGCGAAGAGGGATCGTATAAGCGCGATGTCTTCAAAGCTGATATTCGCGAGCGTCATGCCGTCGAAGATCGCCATGCTCAGACCGCCCAGGGCGTCGCAGAGAAGGGCATGCAAACACTCTTTAACAGTTATAAAGCCGCTCTTGAAAAACAAACGGGCATGCCACAAAATATCGACTTCAAGGCGTTCCAAAAATCATTGCTCGCAAGAGCCAAGGATTTCAAAGCCAAAAACGCCGGGAAAAAAGTTACCTTTAAAGTTGTCCTGAAAAATGGAAAGGTAACGGTTCAAGCGCACGTGAAGCCTGAAAAATCCTAAGAGATTAGCTATGAAAAAGATCAAAGTGTTGAACCCCGTCGTTGAAATTGACGGAGATGAGATGACGCGCATTATTTGGGCCTCCATCAAGGAGAAGCTGATCCTGCCGTATCTCGACATCGATCTTAAGTACTACGATCTCTCGATTCAAAATCGAGACGCAACGGCTGACAAGGTTACTGTTGAGGCAGCCGAAGCCATCAAACAGCACCGCGTTGGAGTGAAATGCGCGACTATCACCCCCGACGAAGCGCGCGTCGAGGAATTCAAGCTCAAGAAGATGTGGAAGTCTCCGAATGGAACTATCCGCAATATCATCGGCGGCACGGTATTTCGTGAGCCGATTCTCTGTAAGAACGTTCCAAAATTAGTGCCGGGCTGGACCAAGCCCATCATTATCGGACGCCATGCCTTTGGTGATCAGTATAAGGCCACTGATTTCTTGGTGCCTGGCAAAGGCAAGCTGACCATGAAGTTCCAGCCGGAAGGCGGGGGCGCTGCCATTGAGCATGAGGTGTTTCAGTTTACTGGCCCGGGCGTTGCGATGGGCATGTATAACCTGGATGAATCCATCCAGGGTTTTGCGCGTAGTGCTTTCAACTATGGCTTAACCAAGCATATGCCGGTGTTTCTATCGACGAAAAACACCATCTTGAAAGCCTACGATGGCCGCTTCAAGGATATTTTCGCCAGCGTGTTTCAAGATGAGTTCGCTCAGAAATTCGCCGAGAAGGGGATTACCTATGAGCATCGCCTGATTGATGACATGGTTGCCTATGCCATCAAGTCAAACGGCGGATTTGTATGGGCCTGCAAAAATTACGACGGCGACGTGCAATCAGATGTGGTGGCACAGGGCTACGGATCGCTTGGTTTGATGACCTCGGTCTTAATGACTGAAGACGGAAAGACAATCGAAGCCGAAGCTGCGCACGGTACGGTGACTCGGCACTATCGTGAACATCAGAAAGGAAAGAAAACTTCGACCAACCCGATTGCCTCTATCTTTGCATGGAGTCGCGGACTGTATTATCGCGGCATTTTCGACAATACCCCTGAGGTGGTGCGTTTCGCTGAGGCGCTTGAGAGCGCCTGCATCGCCAGCGTTGAATCCGGCAGTATGACAAAGGATCTGGCGGTTTGCGTCCACGGCAGTAATGCCCCGGCAAACAGCTATTTGGAAACGGGAGCGTTTTTGGAGGTAATATCTCAGACGCTTAAAGGCCGCCTCGGCGCGTAACAGGCCGAACTGGGCGTACTTATCCGCATTTCCCGCAGTGGATATTCGCAGACCTGAATCTTAAGTATTCAATTCCCTTAACCTATTCGGCGGGCAGGCCGATACTGGAGGTGCAAGGCGCTAAAGGCCTAAGTGTATCTTTGGGTTAAGCTTACAGTATTCCTATGCACGGACAGAGCGAAGGATTGCAGGGTCGCCGGCTAAAAGAGGCCGTCAAGTACGTCTCTCGTACTTGGTTCCCCGTCAACGCAGCAGTCTTGCGACAAGTCCAAACGAAGCTCGCTGACGGTGTCTACACCGATCAAAAGCAAGCTCTTATCGACGACCTGAAAACTGACTTTGCGCTTTTGGCGTTCTGTCTTCGAAAGCTGGAGACGGTAATCGCTGAGGAAAAAAACTCGGCTAATCCAATCGATACTCTTCGTCAGCTCGAGATCGATCAGCTCAAATCTATTTTATCTCCTGCTGACAATGAAATTTCGTCGCATCGTTTCGATGACATGCGCGACGTACAAGCGTTGCGCTTACGCCATTCACTTATCAGTTGCGGAACTGCGGAAATAATCGCGCGCAATACCAATGCCGATCCGGACTTTGCATATTCCTGCGCGTTATTGCGACAGCTCGGCTTTATGCTCGTCGCTTGGAATTACCCGGGCAGTTTTCAAAAAGCATTAGCGGCAGTGCTCGCGACCGGCAACGATATCGAAAGCGAACTTGCCAAGATCGTCGGGTTCGAACCAGCTCTCTTGGGATATGAAGTGACCCTGCACTGGAACACTTCTCCTGAATTAAAGACTGCGTTGGGCTGGAAGGTTGCGCCAAAATCGGGGGCGATAAAACAACCGACCCCGTCCTTTCCGGAAGCGCTGGCTGCCTCAGAAGAAAAACGAAAGGCAGATACCGTGGCTCGCTACTGCGAACTCGGAGAAACCTTTGCGCGCGTGAATAACCAGCAGCACTATCCGCAGGCTGTTCAGCAATGGAAGCAAGTCGAGAAAGAACTGCGCGATCTGTTGGGCGAGAATGCTATCTCCACCGTCAGCGAGCATGTGCGCGCGCTGTGTAAGAACTTTGTCTCTGTATCCAATGATATTTTCGGCGCTGAAATTTCACCTGACGCCAGTGTACGCAAAGCGAACAACGCTTTTGTTGCTAAACTGCTCGAGGACAATGCGTATGTGAAACGCTGTCCGCCTCCGATTCAGAAAGAATTTCGAGAAGTGTATGAGCGTATTATCAAGGGCGAAGTTTCTACCGAAGGGGTAAACCTTTTGGTTAGTCGACTAATTCCGAATGCGGGATTTGTGCGCGGCTGCATCTTCTTGATGGACACCTCGAAAGCTCAGCTCATTCCGCGAGTGCGCATCGGTGACAGCAAAGATCGTCAGTATAAGCCTGTCAGCTGTTCAGCCAGTGGCGAGCGCTCGAATCCTATCTCTGAAGCATTCCACTGCGCGACCCCACTCAAACAGGAGCGCGCGTTCCTCCATAATGATGTGGTCTCTCATGTTTCGGGAAAATTCGGTAATTCCGACAAGGGCGGGGTGTTGTACCTCGAAATGTCAGACCGCCTTCTCCTTCAGGAGAATCACGTAGCGGTGATGTATTTCAAAGCCATTCGGCAGTGCCTTGACCACTGCCTCAATCTAGTTTGATCAGATTCTGATACGCTTCCACGGTAGATGGTTTAGCCCACGGTCGTGCTCCGGAGATCATCGTTTTAAGTTGACCGTCTGCGGGATCGTAGATCTTTATGAGGCGCCCCGAGCGATCGAGTAAGAAAGTGGCTGGAACGCCACCAATCTGAAATGCCTCTTCAAGTGCTCCCGTTTTATCCAGTCCCACCGGATAGCCAACTTTAAGCGAATTCACCAAGTGATTCACCGCATCCCAGTCGCTTTGAACTGCGATGGCAATGACCGCCAAATCGCGGGTTCCCATGCTCTTCTGAAACTTCTGCAAATCTGAAAGTTCGCCCGCACATGGAACGCACCAACTAGCCCAAAAATGCAGAAGGACATAGTGCCCGCGATAATCTTCCAAAGTCAGCGAACCGCCCCGCACGTCCGCCACGGTAAAGGAAATAGGTTGTTCTGCTTGCATCGACGGAGGTGGGACTGAGACGCGAGGGCCGCAGGCGGAAATGCACAGGACAACAGCTAGCGATGCGCAGCGAGTAAAGAACTTAGACATACTTTATGACTTTATTTTGGCGAGCGTTAGAGATTGAGCTCCGACTTTCTGGCGAGTAGTGCGCCCGAATTCATCAGTTAAGAATACATATACGGGCTGATCCTGGAAGGAATCAGACGAGAGCGGAAAATACTCTCCGATATAGTGACCAGGATCTTTCTCGGCCATCGGCACGTGTTGCACGTAGTCCCCAATAGAGAATGAGGCGGTGAGCTTCTCGGTTCCAAACAGCAATACTTGCAATGACTCTTGGTTCGTCATCCGACCGTCTGCTTTGTCAGTGGCAGATGCGTAAACCGTAGGCGGGCCGCTATTGAGAAATTCCGGGCGATTCTCGACCATCAGTGGAGCGAGCATCTTTGGCACCACGCTACGCGCCAGGTCGGTTATAATCTGATTATCAAGTCCCTTAAGCGGCTCAATTACCAAATCAGAAAACCCGGTGGGGCCCTTCGTGAGCCCGCGGCTATCAGAGTCGCGCGCTTCACTTGAAAATAGAACCCGTCCATCACGGGCAGAGACGAGCTTAAGTTCAATGCCGACAACACTTGAAGACTGAATGGCGTAGTAGCTACGGCTCCAAGCCGTAATTTTTCCGTACAGCACGGCGTCGCATCCGAGCAATTCATCGCAAATCTCTTGTGGATTTGCGGCGAATATCTTCGCAAGATTGAAGCTTAAGTCTGTGTTGCCAAAACCGCTGTGCAATAATTTTCCATCGACACTGGCAGGCGCGATCACATCGAGTCCGGAATGCTCCAGCTCTGCCTCAACTAACCCTTCAACAAATTCAGCGGGAGTCTCTTTGAGGTGGCTAGAAATGAGCTCAACGTTATCTATTAAAAGACTGTCATCCGGTTTTATGATCTGCCCTTTCGAATCCACCTGGGCGAAGGGCATTACGGCAACTCGAATCGGCTCGCGCGGGCTAAAGTTTACTGAGTTCTTATAGGTGCCAGAGCAGCCGCTCAGGAGCACTAACGCAGCAATACTAAAGAGACGGGGGAAACGCATCAAATTCTCCTAGCTTCTTCCAGTTTCGGCTGATTGTCCGCTGGCCGGTGAAATGGCAGCGGGAACTGAGAAATTACCATGCTTATCAACCGCTACCACTCGATAGGTAGCTGAGTCTTTCAAGTCGCGCTTCGGTATGGGCCATGACAAGCTCTGCACTTCGGCGACCTTGGTATATGGTCCGAGCGGATTAGCGGCGCGGTAGATAATAAAGCGATGTGCTCCGCAATTCTGGAAGCGCGAGTCACAGGCTGAATCGGCGGGTCGACATTCGAGTACTAATTTCTGGGACGCGCCCTGCGCGCGCACGTTCAGTAAACCATCGAGGTCACAAACTGCATAGTCGGACTTCAGTGCTTTGCGCGCAGACTTCCCATAGGGGGAACGCACTTCAACTGAAATATTGGACATGTCACCGGCAGCATCAGCGATGCGCAGCCTAGAGCAGTACTCACCCGGTTGTACCTCTCGTAAGTTACTGCGTTGCCCGGGCAGCAATACGAATGCCATTGAACCCGGAGTTGCGTAGGCGCAGATTTCGTCGCCACCGCCTTTTAGAGGCGTCAGCTTAATAGACTTAATTGCAACGGTGGAGCCTTCGTCTTCGGTAGCGCTGACTTCGGGCGGTGGAATTTTCGATACCAAAGTGTCTGTAAACTTATCTGCGAGTCGAGAGAAGGAGCTTTTCTCGGAATTGTTGAGTTGAGAGATGACGCCTTGAATGAGCTGTCCGGTGTTGAAGAGTAGGCCTCCGCGCTCGCTCTCGGTGTGCTTCACTTCAATTAGCTGGACTCCCTCACGATTTTTGAGGGACAGATCTCCGGTAATCGTATTGTAATAACCGGCCAGAAAGTTGTTCCGCGCTACGGAATCTAAATGCAAAGTTACGATGCCATCGGCGAGATACTTGGAGGCGAGCTCCTTAGAGCGCGGACAGTCTGGGGTGGAGCAAACTGCGTTGATTGCTGACTCGTCGAGCACGATAAAGCCCTTGCGCCGCAGTTCTGAGATCAAAGACGCGCGAATGTAATCAACACGTTCTCGCTGTACCCCAGAAGGATAGTTTACGGGCAGCACGGCCACTGCCTTTGGAGTTCCGTTATCGAGCGCCGGTGACTTCACTACCTTTGGGCCGCAGCCTATAGCAGTCAAAAGAGTAGCAAGAAGTAGCGCCGGAAGGAGCTGTTTCATAGTTCACTATTGAACAACAATCGTGCCCGTAACACCGCTGGGGTTTGAATTCAGCCCAAACACCTTATACTGAAAAGTGCCTGGTTCGTGGAAGCAAGTTGCAGCAAAGTCACGCGGCCCAAATGGTCGGGCGGAGCGCGCCTTGCCGTCTGAGTCTGCCCGCATGTTAGATCCATTGCAGTGCATATGCTTCGTTCCGAAATCGATCTCGAGCGTGGTCAAGGAGTCTTTCGTATCATTTAAGAAGAACACAATGCTGTCTTGGAGCGACATGTGCAGAATCTGAGGAGAGACGCCGCTGCTCGTAAGCTTTACCAACTTGTTGCTTGAGTCCGGGATCGTGTTTACAAGTTGCGCTGCGCCCGAGGATTCAGCACTTGCGGCATCTACCATTCCGGCAACTAAGAGTAGTGAGAGGAGGCTTCGTAGAAACATAAGCGTCACGGAGATAAAAAGAGTCGTTCGATGTAGGGATAGTCGAACGAGCCGTTCAAATATTACAGTAATAGCCCGGAGCCTAAAAGCCCAAGGTAAATAATGAGTTAATTGGGGTAGGTAGGCTCGCCGATAGGAGTTCTGCTTGCGCCAGGCAGGTGGTGCTACCCAACCCCACTCGTTAGAAGGGTGGGTAAAGAGTACTGAAGGATCCTTTCTTGTCGGCTTCCAATGCTTTCAACTCCTCGCTTTTCGCGAAATGGTGCGACAGGGGCTAGCGGGAAATAATTCTCCTGAGCTTTACTCCGCATCGTCAGTCAAGTCAGAGATCCTGCCCGATTTTTTCAAATTGAAATCTCGTTATCTCGCCCGGCTACCCACGGATCTCCAGATAAGGATCCACTGGAACATATTGTTCCACTCCTTGGCGTTGCGACTTTTTTCGCCTAATGCCGACAGGGCTTCGTCACCGCTCGGCTGTAACAATTTGCTGCAACTAGAATTAGCGCGCTCTTTGCGGTGAAACACTTTCTTGTAAATTCAAATTGAAACTTCGGCAGCGAATCTATCCAGTTGCTCTTTTTGAGCAAAGACAAAGGCAGTTCTTCGCAACGTCCGCATAGATTCCGCGAATCAAAAATGCTGAATGAGGAAACCAACAAATAAAGACGTGCGCGTCTCTGCTATTCGAAGCTAGCGACATTTTGCGACAGCGAAATTTAGCAACCATTGAAGCTCATGTAATGAACTCACGCTCAGACACTCTCTCTATCGGTAGATTTGAGTTGCTCATTGGAGCATGCCTTCTCGTATTGGCTGCAACTGTTTGGCGAACTGTTCCGAGCGAGCGCAGTTTCTGGCTCGATGAGTTTCTCACGTATTGGGCGATTAAAGATGGCGCGAGTGAAGCTGTCTCGCGCTCGCTTCAGTACCAAGGGCAATCCCCACTCTTCTTTGTGCTCATGGCGTGGTGGAGCGCCGTGGTCACTGCAACTAACAGCCTGTGGAGCTCGTTTGCTACGCAAGAAGCTCTTTTGCGCTTTCCCTCCGTGCTCGCAAGTCTCGTGAGCTGTTGTTTCGTATACTTGCTTGCTCGCGAGTATTTTGATCGTCGCACTGCCTATGCCGCCGTGGTGCTTTTTTGCGCGGCACCTTTTACTCCGCAGAGCTTATCCTTTCGCCCATATAGCCTGGCGATGATGTGCGCGACCGGCTCGACCTGGCTGCTCTTGCAGCTTTTTAAGGAACAGCGAGTTCGGCTCTATTCTGTTCTGTATGTGATGCTAACGGTGGGGGCGATTTTATTTCACTACCTGTTTGCTGGAATACTCGCCGTGCACGCCCTCTTTCTAATTTTCAATCGAACAGCTCTATCGGTGCAGCGGCAGCGGCTTGTCGCGGTCCTAATGCTTATCTCAGCAGCAGTACTGCCCCTGGGTTATCTGCATTTGCGGCATCTTGCGCAGAATCATCGGCCACTTTTCTTTGCAGCGGTTCCTAGTCTTCAAGATCTAGGCGAGTTCATTCTGCCAGCGGTGATGTTTCGGCCGCTTTGCCTCGGATGGTTGACCGGGTTTTTATTGATGGTCGGCAACGGTGGGGTAGCATCGATCCAAATTGATCGAGCAAAATGGATGCCCCTTGTATGTTGGGCAATACTGCCGCCGTGTATATTTTTTCTCGTTTCGACGTACGGAGAACATTCGATCTTCGTGCACCGCTATATGAGTTGGTACGTGCCTGCCAGCGTAATTATCCTTGCTTCAGGCTTTGCATTCTTTCGACCGCGCTGGATCCAAAGCGCAGCCATCCTTACCATGATGTTCTTTTTGTATGTGGATATTTCGGCACGACTTTGGTCGGGAGAGCCGTGGCGTGAAGCGATCTCGTCAGTGAACTCCAAAATCTCTGATCCAGATACGCCGGTCCTGCTCTATTCAGGCCTCGTTGAATTACAGGACAGCCAACTGCTTTTAGCGCCCGAGGCCCGAGAATACTTAACCGCACCCGCGACGCTCTATCCATTACAGGGAACAGTGCTTGCAATTCCATCGAACTTTTATGGATCCGGCCGCGCTGGGTATTTTAAGCACTCTGTCGAGCCGCTCCTGTTGCAAAGCAAAGAGTTCTTTCTTATCGCGAGCATGGTGTTTCTCCCTTCTACGAATCGCGGAGAGAGCGTTCCGCTGTACATTGAACGATTAGTAGGAAAATGGGGATTTGAAGCTGAGCCGCTTCTCACGGGCGGGCAAGTTTGGGCGGTGAGATTTAAGCGTCAGTAGCTACTCCTTTCGCCGTCTTTAGTGCGCGTGCTGCGTGTCGACTTTTAATTTGAGTAACTCCGCAGTGACAGAGACGGGCGACCGCCGCGAAACCTAACTGTAACAATTTGCGACAAGTGGAGACCTCGTGCTCTTCCCGATGTAACGCCATCTTTCAAATCCAAATTGAAACTTCGGTAGCGAATTTATGCAGTTGCTCTTTTTGAGCAAAAAATAAGAAGCCCAACTTCAATTTCGCAATAGATTTCAGATCGTAGAAATACTAAATGAGCAGTCGCCATTTTCTTTTACGCGAACAACTTCGTGTCGGAGTGAGTTATGTCATCTTCAAAAATATTTTCTCTCGTGAAGTTGTCTTTGCTCGGAATTCTTTCAGTCTTTTTTGTTGCAGGAGCCTCGGCGCAAACCGCACCGAACTATGCACTGAAGCTAACCAGCACGCACTCCACTCCGTCGGGCCCCGAAACTACCACAACGTGGTACTACAGCGATGACGGGATCTTCAATTTTTCGTCTAATCTGTCGCATCAGGGATTGAACACTGAGCAGTTCTTTACGGTCAATGATACCCTGGCCTTTGCGGTTTATGTGCGCAGCCAGCCCGATTTCTTTCCAAACGGCGGACCCGTGCTTCGTCAGCGAGCGGTGACCGGTACCGTTTCTGCGACTAAGCCCTTTGGCGATAATTTTTCAGCACGCGCAACAGCGCCTAACAGCTATCCCTCCTTAGGGTCCGGATGCATTAACTACAACGGTCCAACCCATTGGACCGCCTGCGCGCGCTTTGAAGCTCCGAAGACAGAAACGAACGAAGTCTTCTACTCTGATTCAGCTACCAACAATGCTGGTTTCCCGTTTACGAACGCCGTCCCTGATTATCCGCTCGTCCCGTACAGACTCGTTCCCAGTACCACGTCACTTGTTTCTGAAATTACTTTCTTTTGCGATCCACGGTACGGAATTCACACCTGCACGATACCGGCGGTCGGAGGAACGAACAGTCTGACAGGAAAGCTCGCTGTTAGTATTTCTTCTCCCACCTACAGTAAGCAGCCGGGAAGCAACCCTGGACATGAAGAGCACTTTACCTGCGGAGCGCAGGCCCCTAGTTCAAGTGCTGACTCTGCTCCCGGTGCAAGCTCCTTTGGCTTTGACGAAGAAGGCACTCCCCCTATGAGCATTGCGCTCAACGCCTCAACGGGGAACAGCATGATCACAGTCGAAGACCCCATTCGTACACGCGGTCACCCCCTGGCAAATCGAATCTACCTCAATACTCAGGTTGTCGAGTCGCAGCGCCCGATGGGTAACGCCACTTTTACGTACGACATTCATGTTTTCTCCCCAGCAATGTCAGGACAGTCGCGCTGGCTCGTAGTTGACGGAGACGGCAAGCGACTCGATTACGGCACGGGCGCTACTCCGCTGGGTGCCCCAGGGAACTACGCCGTTCTAACCGAAACTCCGACAGGATTCTTGCTCTCAAACGCTGGTACCCCGGAGAACCTACGCTCGACCGGCAATTATTCATATGCCTTCGATACTGACGGAAAACTGCTCTCGATCACCGATCCCGCTGGAAACGTTCAGACTCTGACGTACACTTCAGGACAGCTTACGGAGGTTCTTGATGTCTCAAGTGAAAAACATCTGAGTTTTGCCTGGACTGGAAGCAGAATCACCGCGATTACGGAGAATGGAGGCGCTCAAACACTTCTTACCTATACCGCAGGCACGCAGCAGCTTGCCACGATAGCGCTTCAGGATAGTACCTTCGGAGTAGCGCGCACGGCGCAGTTTACTTACAACTCAGGCGGTTTACTCGAAACTGTCACAAGAGACTCCGATCCCACAAATACCTACACCTTCTCGTACCTGACGATCACGCCCAATGTGCCGCTTGCGAGAATCTTCGGCGAAGGACGCTCAGTGCAGCCATTTTACGCGTCCTACGTTCCAAGTGGCGTCG